>JAHDDF010000177.1:0-6731 GCA_020629475.1 Saprospiraceae bacterium | reverse complement strand
ATCCGCGGTAGCTTCTTCCGCTTTGGGCTCCTCAACCTCCTTGGGTTCTTCCTTTGGTGCTTCTTCTTTAGGCGTTTCCTTTGCCGTGTTGTTTTCGCTACCTGAAGGCTTCGGTTCGGGAGCAGGCTTGGGTTCCGGCTTCGGCTCAGGTTTTGGGGCCGGTGGTGGAGGTGGAGGTGTTGGAGTCGGTGTAGGTTTTACTTCCGGTTCCGGTGTTGGTGTAGGTTCAGGTTTGGGTGCCGGTTTTGCGGCGGCAGGAAGCGCGAAGGAGAATTCTACCTCATCCGGCGGCAAGCATTTTTCATGATCACAAGCCATGAATTCCAAGTAACCGGTAACCGGCTTGGAGGGATCGGAAACGGACACCCGCTGGGTGAAGGTTACCTTCTTGCCGAATTTGATAACGTTCATTTCGAAGATGTCATCAAATCCTTCTTTCTTATTAGCGGAGGATTCCGTGTTTTTACCCACTTTCTTTAGATCAGCGGGCGCCTCGTATTCAAATGAGGTACGAACCGGACCATCATCGCTTTCCAAGTATTGGGAATAAATATGCCAGCCATCTTTAATGGTGGCATTGAAGATGAGATCATACTCATTTCCTTCAACATGTTTGGCATCAAAATCCCAAGAAACGGGCTTGAATATTTGTGCGGTTACAAACTGTACGAACAACCCGGCAAATACCAGGATCGAAAGGAATTTTTTCATGGTTTACGTCAGGTTTGGCGTAAGATCCGCAAGAAAAGAACGGTTGTGATTTTTTCTTGCTTGATTAAGGAATCAAATATATAAAAACATATAACAGATAAACGGAAAACTCGGCTCTAGACGTACAATCGATTCCACACTGATGTCCGAAACCGACAAAATACATGGTGAAAAGGGCACCGGCAGTAAGTAAACGGGGTTACTTACTGCCGGTGCTTTATTTCCGAGTCCCCATATAGGGGATACACAATGTCTATAACATGTGGCTTATCGCCAAAGTTTTATGATTTCCTTAAGTAATTAGTCAATGGCTACTACGAAAGCAACATCGGTGGGAGGCATGCAAGAATCCTCGCAGCAGGTCATAAAGGTTACTAGACCGCGGATTTCATCCACACCATTTTCAACCTTTACCAATTGACGGAAGGAAGTTTTTCCTGATAGTTTTACCAATTCAGCATCGAAAAGGGGATCGTATTCTGTCTTCTTTCTCCCGATTTCCTTTACGGCTCCTAAAATGGAAAGTTGGTCATTGCCCTCTACCACGAATTGGGTAGCAATGGGTCCGGAACCTTCTTTCATATCTTGGGAATACACCGCCCAGCCTTCTTGGATATCAGCAGTAGCTACCACCACGTACTCTTGCTCACTAACTTGCTGTGCTTCGAATGACCATTTTACCGGACTGTCTTGCGCTTGTAAGGAAAGTGTTGTTAAAAGCGCGGTAAAAAGAACGAAGAACATTTTTCTCATCTGCCTAGTAATTTCTGAATTTACAATTTGTTCTAATCAGATTCGGGTGGTGGTTTATTTTCTCAAAAAGTGAACACTATCAACTCAAAAAGATGATGTGACAAAAAAACAAAACCAAAAATAATTCACTGGTTGATTGTGGTAGGCCTCTCAAGCCTGAACGACAGCAAATATAATGAATGCCAATCGATTTCACAACGAATATTCGCTCCTTTGAGCCTCTACAAGATTATTAATCAGTAGTTTTTGTGACAACCAATAATAGACAAATTAATAGAAAAAAAGATGCCGGAAATCCTCTGCAACAAATATTTGGGTGGGATAAAAATAATTTAACATATTTCCTAGCGAAAAGATCCCTTTGAACCAAGTAAAATCTAGACAATCACAAGCAATCGAAATAAAATATTTTGTGCGCATTTCAGAAAAACAACAAAAACAACAAAAAACACCGGACATCAATTCTCGACGAATGTGATAAATAAAAATTTAAAAAATTTTAAAAAAAATGCTGAAAACAACCTCTTATACCACGGACAGCAGGATTATGAGGGCGATTAAGACCATTATTAGACCTACTGCCCAAGTCCAACGTGAGTTATTCCGGTAGACATTGAACATCAATTCCATACAATCCCGCCATTCTAAACCACGGACCACGTGCTCCCTGCCCATTACGAAGTACTTGGCTTGTCCTTTTCGTTCTTGATCCCCGTGCTTCTTTAAAACGAAGAATTGCTCATTCAAAAAAGCAAGGTCATACAACTCATTTCCGGAGCCATGCTCCAGGATCATGGTATTGGGGCTTTCCAAGGTTCGCCAAACACCCTTTGAGATATTTCCGTCCACGGAAATCAGATATTCGTTTTCACCCGTAAAAATATGTAGCACGGATTCATGGAACTTCACGTCATCCCTGATTTCCAACCATCTGTGGTTCAACCAATACTCATCTTCATACAGGTCTTCACTTACCGGTCGGATTTTGGTTAGGATAAAATCCAAGTAGTCGTCCATGGAATCACTTTGAGGTAATTCCACATTAAACATCCGCCTGAAACGTTCTACGTTTTGGTTTTCCATGAATTAAAAATAAGGAATCGGAAAAGTACAAAAAAAATCGGCTCAGTCGAGGGACTGAGCCGATTATGTGTATATACATGGCTCAGTCGGGAGACTGAGCCAATCTTATCGGGAGACTGAGCCAATCCCCTTTATTATACGATTTCGCCTTTAAGCGCTTTTACCATCGTTTCACCGATTGCGGCAGGGGATTTAACGACGTGGATGCCGCATTCCGCCATAATGCGCATTTTGGCTTCCGCGGTATCCTCATCACCGCCGATGATGGCACCCGCGTGTCCCATGGTACGTCCCTTAGGAGCCGTTTGACCGGCGATAAACCCGACAACAGGTTTCTTGTTACCGGTTTCCTTGATGTAACGGGAAGCCAAAGCCTCGTAGTTACCACCGATTTCACCAATCATTACGATGGCATCGGTTCCGGGATCGTTCATGAACAACTCAACCGCTTCCTTGGTTGGTGTACCGATAATCGGGTCACCACCGATTCCTAAAGCGGTGGAGATACCCAATCCGGCTTTTACGATTTGATCCGCTGCCTCATAAGTCAAGGTACCGGACTTGGAGATGATACCGATACGACCGGGCTTGAATACGAATCCGGGCATAATACCCACTTTTGCCTCTCCCGGTGTAATTACTCCCGGGCAGTTAGGTCCAACCAAGGTACAATCGAACTTATCCAAGTAAGATTTTACTTTAACCATGTCCTGAACAGGAATTCCTTCAGTGATACAGATAATGACCTTGATACCTGCCTCGGCAGCTTCCATAACCGCATCACCGGCAAAACGGGGAGGAACGAAAATAATGGAAGTATCAGCACCCGTTTTAGTCACCGCTTCATCAACGGTGTTGAAAACAGGCTTATCCAAGTGTGTCTTACCTCCTTTTCCGGGAGTTACGCCACCAACGATGGGTGTCCCGTAAGCAATCATTTGCTCGGAGTGGAAAGTACCTTCCTTTCCTGTGAATCCTTGTACAATGATTTTTGAATCCTTGTTTACCAATACGGACATGAGTAAGCGGTATTTATTCTATTATTGATTTTCCTTATTCTCATCCTCCGATTCCTCGTTCACGATAATGAACACGTCCTCGTCGGATTTTTTCATGTAGTAATGCTCGCGCGCAAATTTCTCAACGTTCCGTTCATTGTCCTTTTGATCCCTTTCCACCTCGGATCGTTTTCCTTCAAAGTATGCTTTTTCCTCTTTCAACTCCGATTCCGTGGAATTGAGTTTGTAGAGGGTCCAAGGGCTAACCTTATTAACAAAAAGAAGGATAAAGACAAAGATGATCAGGGTCACCACGTACTTGTTCTTCAGCGGTGCCGGAAGTTTATCCAGTAAGGGTTGAAACGGATTGAGTCTTTTCTTCGCCATTACGGGTGCAAAGGTAGGGATTAGATGTAAGATATGAGATGTATCAGGTAAGACTTTTTGAAGGATAAGGCACAACTCGGTCGTTATTCCCCCAAAAGGTGGTTTCGTTTACCCATCAATCTAGATTTTCCCATAAAAAAGAACGGGCATGAGGTTCATTCCCTCATGCCCGTTGCAGACAATATCCTGTCTTACCTTAAGTTAAAGGTATTTAAACCGGGATAGTACGCCATATCACCCAATTCTTCCTCGATGCGAAGAAGACGGTTATACTTAGCGACTCTATCACTACGGGACAATGATCCCGTTTTGATTTGACCGGTATTTAGTGCCACCGCCAAATCGGCGATGGTGGTATCTTCGGTTTCACCGGAACGGTGGCTCATCACGGAGGTAAATGCCGCACGTTTGGCAAGGCTTACCGCTTCGATGGTTTCCGTTAAGGAACCGATTTGGTTTACTTTAATCAAGATTGAATTCGCGGATTTCTCCTCGATTCCTCTCTTAAGGCGCTCCACGTTGGTCACGAACAAATCGTCTCCTACCAATTGAACCTTGTTTCCTACTTTCGCCGTTAAGGCACTCCAGCCGGACCAGTCATCCTCATGCAATCCGTCCTCGATGGAAATGATGGGATATTTGTTCGTCCAATCCGCCCAGTAATCCACCATTTCCGCGCTGGATAGTTTCCTGCCGTCGGATTTATGGAAGTGGTATACCTTATTTTCCTCATCGTAGAATTCGGATGCCGCGGCATCCATCGCGATAAGGATTTCCTCACCGGGTTTGAATCCTGCCTTTTCGATGGCTTGAAGAACGGTTTCAATCGCTTCCTCGTTGGAACCCAAGTTTGGCGCAAAACCTCCTTCATCCCCTACATTGGTGGAGTGGTTCTTGGATTTCAACACCTTCTTCAAGTGATGGAAAATTTCTGCACCCGTTCGTAGCGCCTCCTTGAAAGTAGGAGCAGCTACGGGCATAATCATGAACTCTTGAAAATCGATGGAGTTATCCGCGTGGGAACCACCGTTCAAGATGTTCATCATCGGAACGGGCATGACGTGCGCGTTTGCTCCGCCTACATATCTATATAGGGGAAGACCCGCTTCGGCGGCTGCCGCATGGGCACAAGCCAAGGAAACACCAAGAATGGCATTTGCACCTAGCTTTCCCTTATTTGCTGTCCCGTCCTCGGCAAGCATGATGGCATCAATCATTCTTTGGTCAAAAATGTCGATTCCTTCCAGCGCGGGGAGAAAAACACTCTCCACATTTTCAACGGCTTGCAAAACACCTTTACCCAGGTATCTTTTCGCATCACCGTCACGTAGTTCAACTGCCTCGTATTTTCCCGTTGAAGCACCGGATGGAACAGCCGCCCTTCCGATAAATCCTTCCTCGGTTAACACCTCAACTTCTACTGTGGGATTTCCTCTTGAATCAAGAATTTCCCTTGCTATGATATCAATGATTTCGCTCATGCTAATTTTTTCTTTTAATGGTTGTCAATGTAGGGTTTTACTTGGTGGGATAGTTATATAAACGGTTAATTATGCGTTAAGCAATTCCATAAAGGAATCAAACAAATACGCTGAATCATGGGGGCCGGGAGCTGCCTCAGGGTGATATTGTACGGAAAAGGCGGGCTTACCTTTCACTTTGATTCCCTCGATGGTATCATCATTCAAATTAATGTGGGTAATCTCTACCCTATCGGCATTTGCCCTAACCGCCTCCGGGCTCACCCCGAAACCATGATTTTGGCTTGTGATTTCTCCCTTACCCGTAACGAGGTTCTTTACCGGATGGTTGATACCTCTATGCCCGTGGTGCATTTTATAGGTAGGGATATCCAAGGAGAGTGCTAGGATTTGATGTCCTAAACAAATACCGAAAACCGGTTTATCCTCCTTCAAGATTTCCTTGGCGGTAACTACGGCATAATCCATTGCGGCGGGATCCCCGGGACCGTTGGAAAAGAAGTATCCATCCGGGTTCCATTCCTTCAGGCGATCAATGCTTGTCTTAGCGGGAAATACCCTAACGTAAGCCCCTCGTTTGGTAAAATTGGTAAGAATACTCTTCTTGGTACCGAAATCGAGAACAGCAACACGCTTTGGTGAATTGGGATCACCCATGTCATATTCCTCCTTGGTTGAAACCTTGGACGCCAATTCAAGGCCGTGCATATTAGGCACTGCCTTCAATAAGTTTTTCAATTCATCCAAATCCGATATTTCAGAGGAGATGATGGCGTTCATTGCCCCTTTGGAACGAATTTGCCTTACGATTTGACGGGTATCCACATCACAAATCCCTACAAGGTTCTCGTTCTCGAAATACTCCTGAATGGATTCATCCGCTACCTGACGGGAGTATTGCCAAGTGAAATTCTTGCAGATAAGACCGGCAATTTTTATATCCCCGGATTCCGCATCAGAATTCTTGGTGCCATAGTTCCCGATATGGGCATTAGTGGCAACAAGGATTTGACCGAAATAAGAAGGATCAGTAAAAATTTCCTGATATCCCGTCATTCCCGTATTAAAGCAAATCTCTCCGGTGGTGGTCCCGATTTTACCCGCGGATTTCCCGTGGAAAACGGTTCCGTCCTCTAACATCAAAACGGCTGGTACTTGTTCCATTGGTTTCCCTGAATTTTAGCAATGCCAACATTGACATCACCGACCCTACAAAATCTCGCGCAAAGATATGCCGCGACATTGAAAAAAGATCCCTGACTTTAGGGATTGTTAGTTGAATGTGAATTATCTAAGAGTTTGTTTAAAATTTAATAAT
>JAHDDF010000710.1 GCA_020629475.1 Saprospiraceae bacterium | reverse complement strand
CCTTCAGAACGATTAAACCAAAAGGGCCCCGTTGCGGTCAACGACTTTTACCCGGAGTTTACCGAATATGAGGAGTATTACTCTAGGAGAATCAATAAAAACCTAGGGCAATTAGCCGCCATGAACCACCATGATCCCGATCTATACCGGGACCTTAGACATATGGAATCCATGTTCGACACGCTTCAAATGGAATGGCGGGCGAACCCGCATAAATCCGACGAACGACTGGTAAATGCCATGATGGAAAATTACCGTTACCGATCCGATATGTTAGAAAATGTAGTAAGGCGTTTGAATTACCGGGAAATCGCGCCGGGAGGCACCAATGCCGTTCCCGCTATTTTCAGGGAAGAGCGATAATTCCTCTTAAAAAATACAGCCTACAAATATTAATTCGATCATTCAAAATCCACTTGGAATGAAAGGCTTTCGTTTACACATAAGTATCTTTTTTCTTCTTCTTTCGCCGATATTTCTTTTGGCAAGCGAAAATGTTAAGCGCAAGGAATTCGTCAAGGAGATTTCAAAGAATTTTAAAATCAACCGCACGGGAGATGTTTATTTATATAATCGGCACGGAAAGGTAAACGTCAAAACATGGGATAAACCCGAGGTAAAAATACAAGTAAAAATCATTGTTCGCGCCAAGGACGAAAGCCGTGCTTCCGCCGTATTCGAAAGGATTGACGTGGCCTTCGCCAATGATTCCGATTACGTGAGGGCGGAAACCAAAATAGATGCAGCCAAGAAAAGTTCTTGGTCTTGGACATCTTGGGGTTGGTCCGACAACCAAAAGGACGATTTCGAAATCAATTACGACGTACACTTGCCCGCTTCGGGAAAATTAGACCTAAAAAACAAGTACGGCGATGCCTTTGTGGCAGTAACCGACGGCCCGGTAAATGCCGAAATCGGCTACGGAAGTATCCGCTTCGAAGGCGTTAATAATACCCTCAACTTAAATTTAGCTTACGGCGATGCGAATATCATCAAGGTAGAAGAGTTAACCTCCGAAGTAAAGTATTCCAATTTGAACGTAAGGGAAGCAAGGGATATGGATTTGAATACCAAATATTCCAAAATCAAAATAGACGGGGCCGAATCCCTCCGCGCCATTACCAAATATGACGAATTTAATATCGGGACGGTTGGAGACCTTCGGACAGAAGGTAAATACGGGAAATTCTCCATCCGTTCCAGTGATAAATTGGTAGCGGACGGGAAATACTCCGATTACCTTATTGAGGAAATCCATAAATCCGCCGATGTGGTACTAAGCTACGGTGGCCTCAAAATCGAAACGGCCCATCAGGGGTTCGAAACCATCCGATTGGACGGAAGCTACGTAAACTTTAAAATTACTGCGGCTCCTAACGCTTCCTATAAAGTAGATGCAAGCGCTTCCTACGGGGACATCCACCTCCCCGAGAAC
>JAHDDF010000709.1 GCA_020629475.1 Saprospiraceae bacterium | reverse complement strand
CCAATCCCTTTAAAACAAGAAAACGCCGCACATCATATCTCGGGCACAGCCCGAGACAATAGATTTTCTTTCAATTATTATTTACTTGTGTCATCTTAGTTTATAGATCGCTTTTGTGGAATAGAGAGAATTCATTAAATTTATAAGGTTGATTCCCAAAAAAAATTCCTTGGATAAGGTTGGTGGGGATAGTGGGTTTATCTGCAATATTGTGGATATACAAATGTAGTATGTAATTGAATGGATGATCAAATTATTATAAGAAAAATTGAAGTATCTGATTCTTCAACAATTGCAGAGCTTAACCAAGAACTGGGATATCAAACATCTTCATTTTTGATTGAAAAACAGCTAAGTACAGGACAAAAGATGAATTTCGTCCTTAACGGTTAAAAAATTGAGGACCCCGGTTCGAATATGATCCAGCCCGATTCTGAAGGTACTATACAATTTCGCCCTTCGTTCCCCGAGTTGCTTAAACGTAATATTATATCCTTTTTCAAGGAGCCATTCGCCCGTCCGGAATGCCCAAATAAAAGCGATGGAAATAATATACATCATGGTCGATATCCTGTCGTGATGGGTCAAGTGGGTGTCCTCGAAATTGAAGCCACGGATTTTCGTGGAACCGAAAAACACCTCGATACCCCATCGCTCGGCATACAAGTGGCGACCGTGGTTCAATCGCCTATCGCTAACCAAAACCAAGGTGTCGTCCTTGGACTTGCGGCCTCCCAAGTAAAGCCTGTGACCGAATACCACACGCATTTTCCTAAGCGCCTTAAAATCCGTGGAGGTGAATAGGTCCCTCGCCTTGGTTTCCCTCATTTCACCAAGCTTCCGGATTTTGGAATCCACACGGATTCGGACAATGAAACCGAGTTTTCTTTTCTTGAGTTCGGTTATCCAAGGGTTGTCGCCGAATTCCCTGTCCATCAATACGTAACGAATTTTTCTTCGTTGTTCTTCATTCAGGAGCGATAAGAGCTCGTCCAACAATCCGCCCCGTTCGGATACGTTCGATTTACCCCGCTTATCCAACATTTTCCAAACCAAGGGAATCGCCGTACCGCGCCAGGATATACCGATGGTCAGGATATTGATATTCGTCTTCCCGAATTTCCAATTCGTCCTATCCATACTCAGCGCCACCCAAGAACCCTTATCCGCGTAAAGCGACCAAACCATCAAGACGTAAGCCGCGCGGTCAAAACGGTATTGCCTGGCGAAGCGTTGAATGCGTTTGAAATTACTTTCACGCTTCACATCCGGATTTAGGCATAAGCTAAGTTTGGCGAAATTCACCGTACACATCCTTACCGTCGCCAAGACTAACTTGGACATCATGGTCATCCGTTGTCCGTGTCCTTGAAATGTTTTAGCAAGAACTTCTTTAAGCTCTTTTTCCGTATCTTTCATCTTGAGTAATTGGATGTGGTA
>JAHDDF010000176.1 GCA_020629475.1 Saprospiraceae bacterium | reverse complement strand
ATGGATTTTCAGTCCATTTCTTCAAGGCTGGATGGAATTTGATTTTTTTCTACTTGTGCAGAACGACAGTATAAACACCACACAGCATTTATACCCATAAATTTGGAGTATATATACACCTTAAGTGGTGTATATCCTCCGATATCCGTACAAAAAGCACTATGGCGTTTATATCTTTTATAGAAACCCTCAAACCCAACAAAAAGGAAAATCTAATTTTGGGGAAATCAGGAACGTGCTTATTTGTTCCCCTAAATATAACAAAACCCACAAAAAAGAGCCGCTTCCCATAGGAAAGCGACCCTTCAAAAAATCTATCATTTACTGAAACGTAAAACCCTTATTTCCAAGTAACCATCTCCTTGATGTCCCTTCTGGTTTTAGGATGCGCCGGCTCCTGTTTTCTATAACCGAAAGCTACCATATAGGATAAACCGTACTTGTCCGTATCCACACCGAATTTTTCGCTGAGGAGTTGGTTTACCTTTTCTTCGTGGAAACCTTCAATGGGACAACTATCCACGCCGGTGAGGGCGGCGGCAGTCATCATATTCGCCAGGGCGATGTAGCATTGCTTGGCTGCCCAATCGAAAAGTTTTTTATCGGAATCTAAATTGAAATCCGTCTCTTGGAAAGCGCGGTAAAATTTGGAATACATTTCCACAACATCAGACGGGAATTGCTTGATTTCTTTCATCATGCGCATGATGTAATCGGAATCCCACTTGGTCAAGGGCGCCTTCATGGTAAGCCCTAGGATGAAGTGGCTGGCGGTATCCAATTTCAAGGGCGCACCCCAAGCCACCGGCTTCAAGGCTTCACGCAATTCCGGGTCTTGTACCACCACAAAATGCCAAGGCTCAAACCCGAAGGAACTAGGGGAGAGGTTGGCGGTTTGTAGGATGAAATTGATTTGCTCGTCCGTAAGTTTCTTACTTGCGTCAAACTCCTTACAAGCATGGCGGAAACGGAATGCGTTTAGGATATCTTCTTGGGAGATATTAGGTATGTTCATGGTTGATAATTTACTAGGTTTTAATTCCACAACTGTACGGCTGTCATTCAAGTAGAGCACTTTTGTAAATATTACTATTCAGACATGAGACGTTAGATTTTAGACGTTAGACTTGGATTTTCTCCTTAGTTCCAAATTTGTCTAACGTCTAACGTCTAACGTCTAAAATCTAGCGTCTAACATCTCAATGTCCACATTGTCCCAACTTGCTTGATAACCGCATGATTGCCCATTAAACCCTTAACTATAAAAAATATAGTTGCAAACATAAGTATAGGTCTTTACCTTTGCAATAACGGTCAAAAAGTATAGTGACGGATCATGTATGAATTCAACGGTAAAAAATACCCTTGCTGCACCAGTTTAACCATGGGTATCATCGGCGGGAAATGGAAGACGGTTATCCTGTATTATCTCATGGAGGATACCTTGCGCTATAATGAACTGCGGAAAAAAATGAAGGGCGTAACGGAACGTACCTTAAGCTTGCAATTGAAAAAATTGGAAGAGGATGGTTTAATTAACCGTAAGGTGTACGCTTCCAAACCTCCTTTGCGTGTGGAATATTCATTAACGGATTTCGGGAAAACCACTATCCCTTTAATTAAAGCGATTGCGGAGTGGGGGGATTCCGTAGTGGAAAGGGGCGTTTGATTTATTTTCTTTCTTAGAAATAGTTTTACAGGCTATAAGAAAAGCTTTAATCCCTTAAGATTTATGCCTTAATTCCATTTCGTTTTCATTTTTTACTCGCATAAAAAACGAAACAAAAAAGTGCGCTTTTTCTAAAGGCATTTTTCTCCCTGCCGGTCGAAAATCGGTTATGCCTCCCTAAATTCCCTCCAAGGCTTCAAGAATTT
Organism: Saprospiraceae bacterium; assembly: GCA_020629475.1. Taxonomy (GTDB): domain Bacteria; phylum Bacteroidota; class Bacteroidia; order Chitinophagales; family Saprospiraceae; genus JAHDCE01. The sequence continues at coordinate 7,066 of JAHDDF010000176.1, read as the reverse complement.
TTAACGGGAGGCATAACCTATGCTGACGAAAAAGGAAAAGCCGTGAAAACGAATATTTTAAACTTTATTCTTGGAATTTCTTAATTACACGGTTCTTGTGAAAATTCGAAATGACTAATATTTATTAAATAGAATATTCTACTACACCCGTTCCAAAGGAATTTGCAATTGATGCGGTCTTCTTTCCGGTGTATCGAATGGTGTTCCGTTTACATGTTTAGCACCCATGAATAGCATTCCGTTTTTAAAATAAATAAGGTCATGATCTGAAGTGATTTGACCTTCTTCAATATTAAACATAGGGAATGCTTTTCCTAGGATGTCCTTTTGTACGTTCGCTTCAAAAGGTGTCATACCCTCAGGTAGATTTTGGTTGAGCATTTCCGCTACTTGCGGGCTTTGCGGCGTTACGCCAAATCCTTCATTTAATATATAATCTATTTTCCAAGCACCGTCCGCAATAGGGTGCGCCTCACCCCAAACCAAGGCGCCTTTAAATTCGAATTCCATTAAAGGGATTTGACCGTAATTATCACCGAATAAGGAAATGGTTCCAACGAATTTATCCTTATTGATATAATTAAAATGCCTCCTTAAAAAAGTAGGCTGTATATCACCGCTACCGGTTCTGTCTTCCGTGGGTCTGAGTTCTACGGAAATGCTTTTCCATTCCCCGATGGCGTAAGCTTGTACCTCCGTTAATGTCCTTGGTTGCGCTATGTTATTCATGGCTTCGTGATTTGTATTTTTAAATCATTTGATGCCGTAAAATTTGCCTGTTTGTCTTGCTTAAACAAGTAGTCACGATTAAATGGAATAGTCATTTTTGAATGACTTTTATTGATAATCAAATGTTTGTTGAAGCTATTTTTTTGAAAAAAAATGAAGGAAGTCGTTTCCCGATTCGCAACTATTCGGTTTTGCGAACCTCTTTAAATGATGTATCATTGATGATAAATCGCACCTTTAATTATTTACCGAGATGAAAAGATTTAATGTCCTATTACTCGCATTGCTTTTGTTCAGTCAATGCACACCCGTAGAAAAAGAAATGGAAGAGGAAACCCAAGAAGATAAATACCTGTGGCTTGAAGAAGTGGACGGGGAGAAGGCACTGGAATTCGTGAAAAACCAGAGTGATGCTACCTTTGCTGAATTGAGCAAAGAGAAAGACTTTGAGGAAATACAAAAGCAAAGTCTGGAAATATACAATTCACCGGACCGTATTATTTACCCGATCATTTATGGCGACTTCGTCTACAATTTTTGGAAAGACGAAAACAATGCCCGTGGTATCTGGCGAAGAACCTCAAGAGCGGATTATATGAGCGGAAAACCCAAGTGGGATACTCTTCTGGATATTGATGAATTATCTAAAAAAGATGATGTCAAGTGGGTGTTCAAGGGCGCTAGCGGCTTGCATCCGACGTATGATCGCTTTTTGGTCAGCCTTTCCGCAGGTGGTGGGGATGCCGTTTTCGTGAAGGAGTTCGACGTAAACAAGAAACAATTCATCGAGGATGGTTTCAAGCTGGACGAGGCAAAAGGCGGTGCCGATTATTATGATGAAAATACCTTGGTGGTATCTACGGATTTCGGTGAGGGAGCGATGACGGATTCCGGCTATCCCGGTCAAGTAAAAATTTGGAAAAGAGGTACGGATTTAAAGGATGCCCAACGGTTACATAAGGGGGAAACCACCGATGTAGGAACCTGGGGCGGTGTCATGCGCGACGGGGATAAAACCTATATAATGGTGAGCCGTGCCATCACCTTTTATACCTCGAATAGTTTTATTTGGGATGGTGGTAAACTGACCAAAATGGATATCCCGGATGATGCATCACCAAGCGGTATTTTGAATAATCAATTGGTGGTGCAATTGAAGTCCGACTGGACGGTTGATGGTAAAACCTATAAAACGGGATCGCTTATTAGCTTGAATTTTTCGGAATTGCTGGAAGGGAAAAAGAACATCAGCCTCATCTTGGAACCGGATGAGTTCTCAAGTATCTCGCAAATATCAACGACCAAAAATAAGCTACTTGTAAATCTCTTGACAAACGTCACGAACAAGCTCTTCATTTACTCTTATAATGATGGTGCTTGGAGCAGCAAGCCGGTTGAAGCCCCTGATTTCGGGACGATTTCAATTGTCGGGACGAATGATTCAGACGACAGTTATTTCTTTGATTTCGAAAACTTCATTACCCCTTCCACGCTTTACGCGGCGGATGCGGATAAAAATACGAGCCGTCCCTACAAATCACTTTCCGCTTATTTTGATGCGGATAAATACGAGGTGAAGCAATACAAGGCAAAATCCAAGGACGGAACGATGGTTCCTTACTTCATGGTAGCTGCTAAGGGCATTGAAATGTCAGGAACGCATCCGACGCTTATTTATGCCTACGGCGGCTTCGAGGTTTCCTTGTCGCCGTTCTATGCTTCTAGCTACGGTGTGGCATGGTTGGAAAAAGGCGGTGTCTTGGTATTGGCTAATATTCGAGGCGGCGGAGAGTTCGGTCCTGAGTGGCACCAAAACGGAATCAAGGAGAAACGCCAAAATGTCTATGATGATTTATTCGCGGTATCCGAGGATTTGATTGCCAAGAAAGTAACGTCCCCTGACCACTTAGGAGTTATGGGCGGAAGTAACGGTGGCTTGTTGGTAGGGGTTGCTTTCACGCAGCGTCCGGATTTATATAACGCCATTGTTTGCCAGGTTCCTTTATTGGATATGCAGCGGTATAATAAGCTTTTAGCGGGCGCTAGCTGGATGGGTGAATACGGTGATCCCGATAAGCCCGGGGAATGGGCGTACATCAAGAAGTATTCCCCGTACCATAACGTCAAGGAAGGAATGGATTATCCGGAGGTGTATTTCTATACCTCCACAAGGGATGATAGGGTCCATCCGGGGCACGCCCGGAAAATGGTGGCGAAAATGAATGATATGGGTTATAAAACCTATTATTACGAAAACATCGAAGGCGGTCATGCCGGTTCTTCCACCAATGAGCAAAGAGCGAAATCGAATGCCTTGACTTTTTCTTATTTGTTGAAGAAGTTGAAGGGGTAAATCACGCGGGGCAATTGTGGGATGTCTGTTTTGTATTACAATAAGGAAGGTCGGCTATCAAGTGGTAGCCGACCTTCCTTATTGTAATACAAAATAACATGCTAGTGTATCCTTAAATAAAGATCAGCGGATTCTAAAATGATATTTATCCAATTATCATCAAAATCATCATAGCCTTTTTCTTTCATTTTTTCAATGAATAATTCCTCGTGCGAATTTTGGGTGATACTTGCTATTTCCTTACGCAATGCAAGGACATAATCCCTGCCTTCTATCCCGCTCGCCGTGTAAATATGTGTTTTAATATTTTCCTCGTTTAGCTCACCAAAAAACATGGCAAGGAAGTGATAGAGGTAGCTGTTCGGATAGTGTTTTTCTACTTTTTGGAATGACATCCTTCTCTAGGTTGTTATTGTAATAAAATGTCTAAAAAATTATTCCGGATTAACCGCCGCACCACCAATGATCTTGCCGTTCCATTTGTCGTACATGGCTTGTTTGATATCCTTGATATTATAAACCTTAGAAATATACGGCGTGATTTTTCCTTCTTCCACCCATCGTAAAATATCCTTGAGCCTTTCCTCCCGGATACTAGGATTATTTTGTGTACCGATAACCATAGGGCTACCGAGTACTTGTAAGCCTTTTATTAATATTAAATTCGTAGGTAGACGATTTGCGTTAGGAGCACCTCGTTTGCCTTTTCCTTTTGCTACAAAAGGAGTGGATGCCCAACCTACAATCAAGAAACGGGCACCGAATTTCACGCAGCGTAGACTTTCCTCGGAAATGGCACCGCCTACGCCGTCGTAGACTACGTCCACGCCCTTGCCGCCGGTCAAGGCTTTGACTTCCGTCCTAAATGTACTGACCTTCTTTCCTGCTTCGGTAGGGGAGGTATTAATAACATGATCCGCGCCTTGGGATTTTACGATGGCTAATTTTTTATCGGACCTTCCCGTGGCGATAACGGTAGCGCCTAGAAGTTTGGCAATGTGAACCGCCGCCATTCCTGTAGCGCCGGATGCACCGTGTATTAAAACCGTTTCTCCTGCTTGTAGCTTCCCCCTTGTAATTAAACAATAGTAAGCGGTTTCGTAGCTACCGAGAATATTGCAGGCTTGATTAAAATCAAGTCCTTGAGGAATTTTAATAATCGCGTTTTTAGGGGCGATGGCATAAGAGGCGAAGCCCCCTGAGCCTTGGTATTTACCGGAAGTCCGCGGTCCGCAAACAAAGCCGTCCACGATTACCCTTTCTCCTAGGGCGATGTTATCTACCTCACTTCCTTTCCAAACAACGGTTCCTGCATATTCCAATCCCGGGGTATAAGGAAGTTTTGCTTGGTGCTGGTATTGCCCGCTTGCCATCATTAAATCCACCCAGCCCAAGGCGGAGCTTTTTATAGCGATAAGGACTTCGTTTTTGTCAAGATTACGGGTATCCGGCGCGTTTTGTTTTACGATATGTAGATATTGATCCACTGCCTCTATCGGGGTTTCCCCGAATTCGGTTATCTCTACTTTATGTCCATCCTTCATTACAGTTGAAATGATTCGAGAATAAAATCGGAACAGGCTCTTACTTCTCCTCCACCAACTGAATATAATTCCCGCAGGTGTCATTGAACATTGCGATGATTACGGTTCCCGCATCCGTAGGTTTCATTTTAAATTCAACGCCCGCTTCCGTTAGCCTATCGTATTCCGCTTGTACGCTATCCACGTAGAGTTGGGTATACGGCATTCCGGCTTTCATGATTTCCTCTTGGTAAACCCTGGAGGGTTCAAAATGCAACGGTGCCGGTTCCAACAATATTTGCGGACCATCAGGGTCTTGCTTGGAAACGACGGTCAACCAACGGTTTCCGCCACCGACGGGGATGTCCACCTTCTTTTCCATTCCTAGGATATTCGTATAAAAATCCAAGGCTTTTTGCTGGTCCAATACAGGGATACTAACAATCTTTATTCTCATTACTTTCGATTTTCAAGATGAGTTTCTTACTATTTAAAGATAATGGAAAATGCTTGATGATGGTACAACCCAAGAGAATCACATTCTTATAATAAAAGCGGCATGATAAAACCATAAACCGCGTATGATCCTAGGAATAGGATAGCGATTGTGAGGAAGATGTGCGCTATGGTTAAAGAAACATAACTATGCCTAAATCCGGCAATGATAAAGAAGATACCGGAAAGTAAAAACGGCGTCCAAAAAATAATATAGATTAACCAACCCGTTAATTCCAATCCTAAATTATCGAAGGAAAGCATTTCCAATGAACGACCGGATTCAAGAAAGGATTCGTAATAATTATTAATAATCAAACCTGCAATGGTAAGCCAAATAAGGGAAATTAAAGTTAAATAAATTCCTTTTCTTCTGGCTGCCTTGAAGAATCCGTCTTTCCCGATTTCAAAATAAATATCCTGGGTTTCGTGATCGTCTAGTATCATAATAGTTGTGTTGCTATGGAACCTAAAATAATGAATGCGGAAAATATCAGGAATAGAATGATTAAACCATTCCCGTTCGAATATGCGGTTTGGAGATTGTCGTGGAATTTTTCATTAATGGTCGCTTTTTTAAAAGCATTACCGATTTTAGCCCAAGAGTAAAATATGGTTATCCCTAAGGCGAGAATAAATATTATGAGAAGGATGCTTCCCGAAAAACGGGAGGAATATATTAATGCTCTAATACAATTGAAGGAAAGGATCAGGATGAATAAAATCGCGACGACGATTTGGATGGTTCCTTGAAATTTGAGCGTTTTCCGGAGTCGCTCAAGTTGTTGATGTTTACTCATAATCTTTGCTGTGAGTTCGAAAGATAAAAGTAAATTGATTTATAATAAAATCTCTTGCGGATAGAGGTGGTTATTCCTCATCCTTATCAGGTGTGTTCTTGTGTTTTTCTAGGAACTTTTCAGACTGTCTTAATTTTTGGTAAGCCTACACCATTTCTTTATTCCTCTTTTAAGGTCAACCATTCCTCGTAACTTACCACCCGTTTTTCCTTTTCGGATTTTGCCTTTCCGGGCAGTACTCCTATGAATTCAAGTTCGTGTCCGTCCGGATCATGGAAATAAATGGAGATGGCGGGCATCCAACAAAAGACCATAGGTTCCTCCTTGTTGTTCCCTAGGAAATTCCAACATTTAATATTTCGTTTTTGAAGGAAATTTACGGACTCGTTTAATATCCATTCCGGCTCGCATTCAAAAGCAAAATGGCGAACATCAATTTGTTCTTTCGGTTTTTCCCATAAACCCAACATGGCTTGCTTTTCCTCCCCAATCCAAAAGAAAGCGGTCCTCCGTTCCGCCCCGAACCTACAAAGTTTTAAACCCAACGTTTCGGAATAAAAAGCAATGGAACGTTCCAAATCCTCTACGAATAAATGCGTTTCATATAATCCTTTGATCATTTCATTGTACGGTTTTGCTCCAAACTCTTTGTCTCCATTGTTGTGGTACTACAAAGGGATCCTAATTTTTGAAATTTATTATCATGGGCAGTGGTTGTGGAGGGATTTGAATGTTGGTTTGGAATTCAGGGAAAAAGAACTTCCCACTTTTACTTTGTAATTTGTCCGCCTCCGCGAAGGTCCAATGCTCTCCTTTTAAATCGGAGAATCCGAATAGGTAACTTTTGGAAATGATTTTAGTTTCATTGATAGAAATTACTATCACTTTTGGAACAAGGCAGTGATATTCATCATTGTATTTTGAAATAACAATGGAGTCTTGGACTTCAACGGATTCTATTGTTAGGCCACCTGATTTCATTGACTTCATAGTCGTTTCAATCAACTTAATGAATGCCTCTTCACCTCCTACTTTTTCTACTAGATTAGGGTGCGTATAACGAATTAATGATTCGTAGTCATCATTCATTGCCGCTTCTGAAACTAATTTCGCTTGTCGGATAATAGTTTCTTTAAATTGATCCTGTGCCTTTAATTGCGTTATGC
>JAHDDF010000708.1 GCA_020629475.1 Saprospiraceae bacterium | reverse complement strand
TTTTATTTTTTTATGAATTTACCGCCCGAAGCATGAATCCCGTTGATTGCTTGAATTAAATATATCCCAGGAGAAAGGAATGATATATCCGTGGGTGAGGGGACTTCACCATTTTCAAAGCTATATTCTTTCAGCGTTCTTCCTTGGATATCCATGATTTTTATCTCAAGGGGGAACCTGTTATCTACGTTATTTCCAAGAAATGAAATATAATTATCAGCCGGGTTAGGGGATAAGGAAACCCCGAAATCTCGTTTTTCGCGAGAAACGGAAATGATGTTTGAAAACTCGGTAGAACCGTCAAGGTCTATGGATTTAATGCGATAGAATGAAACAGGGAACGGTTCGTAATCCAAAACCTCGTATTCCTTGATTTCAACGGACGACTCTTCTCCTAACTTCTTTTCCACTTCCATCCATGTCCTTCCATCACTTGAACGCTCAAGAATCTGGAATTCGTTGTTGGTTTCGGAATGTGTAATCCAGATGACTTGGTTGTGGTCTTTTTTGGCAACACCTTTAAAGTCTCCGATTTCAACGGGCACGGGACAAATACATTCGAAAGTTGCAGTTAGGTTTACCGTATACTCCAAGGAAACATACCCACCGGTAATCCCGTTTCCATTGACCATGTTACAAGGATTGGAGGGGGGATTAGTAGGACCCCAAAAGATAGCCGGGATGATGTCTACCCCAATCCAATTCTCAGGAAGTACAGGAGCGGTACAATCACCGGCGAGTAAATCAACCGTCGTACTGCCGGTAGTAGCTATTCCTGTGCCCCATCCTGTACAGCCCGGTGCACTGAGTATATCATAGTTAGGGGCATCTTCCGCGGTGAGGGATAAGGCGGTTCCACCCTCCATATAGATATTGCCGAATACGGCATTGAAATCGCAGTCAGGAGGAAGGCCGTTGGTAGTAATGTCACTTATGGATATTTCTAATTCCAAGCTTGTCATAACAGGCAATATCGGATCGGAACAATCACAAGTTGGTGCTGCGGGTACTTGTATATTGTTTAGGTAACCTTCGCTTTGTATGGTCGGGTCGAAATTGTTTCTGTCCTCGCCAACCAATCCTACATCCGTTTGGGTGATGGTTACGGTTTGAGTGGTGATTTGCGCGGAAAGGGAAATAGATACAATAAGAGCAAATAAAAGGGTTTTTAAACGTTTCATATTTGTTTGGTTAATAAAAAAATGATCCAATTAAAATGTCTAAAGTAAGATAGGCTTAAATTCTATTTTGGTAGGGTGAAAACAAAAGGATCGTTTGTTTTTTTTTATTTTGTGTAGGTAATATTGCGGAGTGTTGTGGTAAAACATTTAAAAATTGGGTTGGCTGGATGTGTTTTTTCGCCATGCCGGAGCCCAAGCCGGTCAGTGTTTTTGAATTTTAATTCGGGGATGTCTCGTTTTCAATCAATGATCCAAAGCGGTT
>JAHDDF010000175.1 GCA_020629475.1 Saprospiraceae bacterium | reverse complement strand
CCATCGGAAACCAAACCTACAAGGTGTAGGTCCTTATTATTTTCCTTGGCATAAGCCAACGTATCGAGGATGACTTGGTTTTGCGCCAAGGAACCATCCTTGATGGCATTATTGATACGAAGCAATTCTTGGTACACGATTCGTCCCGCACCGATATTCAGGTGTCCTACCTCGGAGTTACCCATTTGTCCTTCCGGTAAACCTACTTCCTCCCCGAAGGTGACCAATTCCGCATTGGGGTACTTGTGGTACAAGGAATCGGTGAAAGGTGTTTTTGCTTGCGTGATTGCGCTAGCGTCCGGGCGTTGCCCATGACCCCACCCATCCAAGATAACCAATAAACAACGCTTTGCCCTGCTCTCCATATTCGTTTTGATTTATGCCGCTAAGGTATGGTTTTCAAGCCCTTCCGAAAACGTTAAATGCCATAAACAATAGGTTAATTCCGCTTGAAAAACTGAGACTTTTTAAAAAAACCACGTTTAAAGGGTGAATCAACAATATATACCCGTGATACATCGTTTATCGGCGGAATGTTGAAATTCAAGTGAATTATTTTTCTCGAAACGGGAATTTCAAAAGGATAGTTTAACGCTCCCTTAAGATGGATTTAAGTCTTTCCTTTTGATTATCATGTAGATAAGTCCTAATTTGGGTATACCAAAACTTTTAAGCCATGAAAAGCCTAATGTTAAGTATAGCACTTTTAGCGGGTGTCGGTGCATCCGAAATGCCGGACATGACGGCAATAACCCAAGCGCTAAAATCAGGTGATGCTAAATCCCTTTCCTCTTTCTTTGACGAGAACGTAGAAATCGCCGTAATGGATGACGAAGACGTTTACGCCAAGGAGGACGCCTCGGAAATCATTGCTTCTTTCTTTGAAACGAATAAGCCTAAATCCTTTAACCAAATCCACAAGGGAACATCCCGCGGAGCGGATTCCCACTATGTAATCGGTGATTTGGTAGCAGGGGGCAAAACCTATCGTGTGTACATTTATATGAAAGAACACGATGGGGCATACAAAATTCATGAACTTAGGATAGAGGAATAAACTTCATCACACCTTATTCCTTCCCTTGATTTACCGGATTCGAATTCATTTTCGAATCCGGTATTTTTTTATGATAAAAATTGCATTTGCATTTGTCCTACTGAAAACCCCATTTTTGTGGCTGTTTTTTAACCAAATTAAAATAGCCCATGTCCGCTACATCCACCACGGATCCCCAACTTATGAAATTCATCATCGCAGGATTAGAGGAAGACGTTAAAGACGGCGACCATACTTCTCTTGCATGTATTCCTGCCGATGCCGTAAATACCGCTCGATTATTGGTTAAGGATAACGGAATTCTAGCGGGTATGCGAATAGCCGAAGCGGCATTCAAGCACGTGGACCCGGATGCTGAATTTAAAGCATTAATGAAGGACGGGGATGATATGGCTTTTGGTGATATCGCTTTTGAGGTAACCTGTAAAGCACAAGCATTGCTTAAGGCGGAGCGTTTGGTCTTGAATACCATGCAGCGCATGTGCGGAATCGCTACCATGTCCGGAAGGTATGCCTTTGAGGTAGCGGATACCAAAGCAAAGGTTTTGGATACAAGAAAAACGACCCCTTTGATGCGCTTCTTGGAAAAAGAGGCGGTTAGGATTGGTGGTTGTACCAATTACCGTGATGGTTTGTATGATCGCATCATGATCAAGGATAACCATGTGGATGCCGCAGGAGGAATGAGGAAAGCCATTGAAAAAGTCCATAATTACCTCAAGGAAACCGGGAGGGAGCTTGAGATTACCGTAGAGGTACGAAATCTCGTGGAACTTTATGAGACCATGGACGTCGGTGGTGTTAACCGCATTATGCTTGATAACTTCGAGGTGCCTTTAATCAAGGAGGCGGTAGCCATTATCAATGGCGCTTATGAGGTAGAAGCTTCCGGTGGGATTACGCTTCAAACCATCCGTGAATACGCCAAGGCGGGTGTGGATTTTATTTCCGTAGGTGCCTTGACCCACTCCGTATCCGGTTTGGATTTGAGTTTGAAGATTAAGAAGTAAGGTTTGCCTCGAAGAGAAAACCCATTATTTGAAAAGATTCTGAAATTTCTAACCCTAGGTGCAAAACAATAAAAATGCCCCGGTACCGAGTAAATCGGTCCGGGGCACTATAATAAGCGTCAAGATGTTTCGCTATCCGCGAGCTTATTTTTTACGGAACTTGGAAAGGATATCCTCCATGTGTTTTCCGGCTGCCTCACGACCTCCTAGACCGTAAGCCAATGCGATTACTACCGCTACCGCTCCTAGTGTCAAACCGAAGCCCATACGAACGATGTCCTCGCCTACACCCATCGTACTCAAGCCGATGAAGATGAACAAGAACAAGGATGCCCAACGTGCGATATTCGCGATGAAGCCGTTGTTCTCCCCTTTGTTCAACATGTTGTAGATGGTTACGGAAATGAAGTTTCCAAGAACCAAGATGATAAGACCGAACAAGATTTCTCCGGTAATACCTAGTAGGTTATTCAAGATTTCAGTAAGTCTTGCGAACTCCAAGCGCTCGATACCTGTGATTACACCCAATACTACTACCAATGCAAATACGGTATTGGCAATCAAGGAAGACAAGGAACGCTCACCCACTACGGAAGAAAGGTGAAGTTTTTCGGACATTTCATCCGTTCCGATACTCTTCAATAAGTCGCCTAAAAGCATGGAGAAGTACTTACCACCGAAGTAGAATACCGCGATGATTACCGCACAAGCGAAGATTTTAGGAATAGCTCCCATGAACTGGGATAACATATCCGTAGCCGGTACGGAAATGGAATCCATGTTCAATGCATTCAATGCCTGAATAAGGATAGGGATGAAGATCACCAAGAAAACAACACGACGAAGTACGTTTACGATACGGTCGGTTTGCATAACACCAAAGCGCTCGGCTGCCTTGTCCAATAAGTTACCGGACAATCCAACCAAGGAGGAAACTACGGTAGCAATGATGTAACCAACGAATCCGATAACACCCGCCGCAATCAAGTTCGGGATGAAGCCCATAAATTCATTCACCATGTTTTTCAATGGATCCAATACTTGGCTTACGCCCAGCATTTCCAAAGTGACCATGAGAACCACGATCATCAATAGGTAATACACGAGCTTTGAAATGAATTTGTTGGAATCGATGTCAATCTTGGCTTTACCGACCAGCTTGTCATCCCAATTGGTTTTCTTCAACAAACGGTAAATAAGTTTGCTGAAAGCGGAAGCAATAAACCATCCGATAATAAGGATGACTAAGGCACCAAGCCCTTTTCCTAACATACCGGGTAGGTATGAGGTAAGGGATTCTAGAAAATTCTGAAAGAATTCCATGTCAAGAAGATTTATACGTTCAAAAGTGGTTTACTCTCTCTCAAGAGATATTAATTACGACCTAAATCAATGAATAGATATAGATATACCATACCCGTACATTTTCCCTTACTTGTCCCTCGTGTCAACTTGAGACGGCACTTTCTTCGGGATGTAACACTTTTCTTTAGGGTTTTTTAACTTTTTTCTCAGGTTTTTGCCTGTCACTACTTCCGGGATCTGGTTCGGTTTTGCGCCTCGGTGGAAAAAGACGTACCTTTGCGGAAACGATTTTTGATTTATTGACAAGGGATAGAATCCCTTCTTTTCATATTACAATGGCAACTCCCGGAACCGTAGCTTTCCATACTCTTGGTTGTAAACTAAATTTCTCCGAAACCTCCGCGATTAGTAGGATGTTCGAAGGAGCCGGTTATGGCGTGGTGGACTTTAAGGAACCTGCGGATATTTACGTCATTAATACTTGTTCCGTAACGGATTTTGCGGATCGCAAATGCCGCAAGACAGTCCGCAAGGCATTGAAGCAATCACCGGATGCATTTGTGGTAGTGATTGGCTGCTATGCTCAATTAAAACCGGATGAAATCGCGGATATTCCGGGTGTGGACTTGGTACTAGGTGCGGCGGAGAAGTTCAAGATCCTGGATTTTGTTGATAATATCAGCAAGGCGCCCGGGAAGGGAATGGTTTCCGCAGGGGAGGTCAAGGAGGCGAATACTTTCGTTCAAGCTTTTTCCTTCGGGGATAGAACACGTTCTTTCTTAAAGGTACAGGACGGATGTGATTACAAATGTTCCTTCTGTACCATTCCTCAAGCACGGGGAGGAAGCCGCAGCGATACCGTGGAGCGTATCGTGGCTAACGCCAAGGAAATTGCGGCTTCAGGCGTTAAGGAAATAGTGCTCACCGGTGTAAATATCGGGGATTTCGGAAACGGAACGGAGGTTATTGAGGGCACAAAACCTAAAAAGGAAGCTTTGTTTATCGATCTTATCCGTGAGTTGGATAAGGTGGAAGGCATCGAGCGTATCCGGATTTCCTCTATTGAACCCAATCTGTTGACGAATGAAATCATTGATTTTGTGGCGGATTCCGAACGGTTTGTACCACATTTCCATGTTCCTTTACAATCCGGAAATAACAAGCAACTCCGGATGATGCGCCGCCGCTATAAGCGTGAACTATACGCTGAGCGCGTGGCTAAAATCAAGGAACGCATGCCGCATTGCTGTATCGGGGTGGACGTGATTGTTGGTTTTCCGGGAGAAACGGAAGAGGATTTCTTGGAAACCTACCGCTTCATCAATGAATTGGATATTTCCTACCTACACGTATTTACCTACTCCGAAAGGGCAAACACACCCGCAGCGGATATGGACGGTATAGTTGAAGTAGGGGAACGCCGAAGAAGGAATGAGATGCTTCGCATCTTATCGGAAAAGAAAAGAAGGTATTTCTACGAAAACCACCTATCGGAAACGCGCCCCGTCTTGTTCGAGGCAAAGAACGCGGAAGGGCGAATGTTCGGGTTCACCGATAATTATGTAAAAGTAGTAGCTCCCTTTGATGAATCCTTGACGAATACCGTTCGTTCCGTGCGGTTGTTAAAGGCATCTCCGGAAGGGGAAATCGAGGTGGAATTGGCTGAATTGACCGTTTAGTCGTCATTTTTCTACAAGTCAAGAATTTCAAAAATCGGGCTTGAGGAATATCGAATCATATAGGTTCGATTTTTCCTTAAGATATCCTATTTTTGACCGGATTTAATGTATGCCCATTGAATGATTCGAACAACTATGATGATCATTGAATAATTGGGTTGAACCGGTGAAAGGTCAAAACATCGGTAAAACCACAAATAACCATCCGAAATGGAGATAGTATTAGGCGCCGTTGGCGGATTGGTAATCGGTTTGATAATCGGTTACTTCCTGCTAAAATCGGTGATGGAAAAGTCCCTGAAGTCCAAAATGGACGAGGCGGACAAAAAGGCGGATCTTGCCATAGAGGAGGCAAGGCTTACTGCCCAAAAACGGCTCGACGAAGCGGAAATCAAGGCACAAAACATGGTTTCCAAGGCACAGAGCAAGAACGAAAGCATCAAGCAGAAAAAAATCCAAGAGGCGAAGGAAAAATACGCCAAAATGAAATCCGATTACGAGGACTTTAAGATCAAGCGTAAAGCTGAATTGAAGGACAAGGAGGTCGAGATTCGTGAAGGTTTGAAGGAGCTACAAAGCAAAACCCAGAGCTTTCAATCCCGCTTGGATAACATCGAGAAGAAGAAGAGCGATTTGGAACAGCAGGAGGGAGAATTGAACTCCATCCGTGAAAATCTTGACAAGCAACTTAAGGTTGTTGCCAAGAAAAGAGAGGAACTTGATGTTGCTGTTGAAAAACAAATTAAAACCCTTGAAGGCATCGCTAAGATGACCGAACAGGAGGCGAAGGATCAAATCCTTGAAGCCGTAAAAGGCCGTTCCGAAACCGAAGCGATGGCTTTGGAAAAGGAAATCCTGATGAATGCCAAGGACAACGCCGGAAAAGAGGCAAGAAAGGTCGTAATCAACACCATCCAAAGAATGTGTGCGGAGTTTACCATAGAGAACACCGTTTCCGTTTTCAATTTGGATTCCGATGACCTAAAGGGTCAAATTATCGGTCGGGAAGGTCGTAATATCCGTGCCCTTGAAGCGGCAACCGGTGCCGAAATCGTAGTTGACGATACACCGGAAGCCATCGTTATTTCCAGCTTTGATCCCATTCGCCGTGAGGTTTGTCGCCTTGCCTTGAAAAAATTGGTTGCGGATGGTCGTATCCACCCGGCTCGTATCGAGGAAGTGGTGAATAAAACCCGCAAACAATTGGAGGAGCAAATCAAGGAAATCGGTGAACGAACCGTCATTGATTTGAACATCCACGGGCTTAGCGCCGATTTGGTAAGAATGGTAGGGCGTATGCGTTTCCGTTCCTCCTACGGCCAGAACCTATTGAAACACTCCATCGAGACGGCACACTTGTGTGCGATGATGGCCGCGGAACTTGGTTTGAACAAGAAGCAAATCCGCTTGGCGAAACGTGCCGGACTTCTTCATGATATCGGAAAGGTAGCCGAGGAGGAAACGGAGTTGTCACACGCGCTTATGGGTATGAAGATGTGTGAGAAATCCAAGGAGCATCCCGCGGTTTGTAATGCCGTTGGTGCCCACCACGATGAAATCGAAATGACGGATATCATTTCCCCCATCGTCCAAGCATGTGATGCTATTTCCGGTGCCCGTCCGGGTGCCCGTCGTGAAATCCTTGACAGTTATTTGGCTAGGATTAGCGAGTTGGAGGAACTTGCCATGTCCCATGATGGTGTAATGAAAGCCTATGCCATGCAGGCGGGGCGTGAACTTCGCGTTATCGTTTCCTCCGAAAAGGTAACCGATGAGTACGCGGATGATTTGGCATTCATGATTTCCCAGAAGATCCAAGATGAAATGCAATATCCCGGACAGGTAAAGGTTACCGTAATCCGTGAAAAACGTGCCGTAGCTTACGCGAGGTAATAGTGCATTGAGAATGATAAGGAAAACGCCTCTCCGTCTGTCGGAGGGGCGTTTGTATTTTATTATTTTTGACAAAATTTTGAATCAATGGAAAACGAAAGAATATCCAAGCTCTTCCGTCTTGACGGAAAAGTGGCTATCGTAACGGGTGCGAGTAAAGGAATCGGGGAGGCAATTGCTAGAGGACTTGCCGAGTTCGGCGCCAAGGTAGTAGTGAGTAGCCGTTCCCAAGAATCCGTGGATGCGGTAGCGCAAAGTTTCAAGGATGACGGTTTGGATGCGATAGGTATCGCTTGCCACGTAGGGAAAACCGATCAGCTGGAAAACCTGGTTGAAAAAACCGTTGAAGCTTACGGGGGCGTGGATATTTTGGTGAATAATGCCGCTACCAATCCGATATTTGGTCCGGTAGAGGAAGCAGGTTCCGAGATTTTCGATAAAATCGTGAACGTGAACGTGAAATCCCCTTGGTACCTTTCCAATCTTTGTTTGCCTCATATGAAAAAACGCGGTGGCGGTTCCGTTATCCACATCGCTTCCGTGGAAGGACACAAGCCCGGCTTCGGTTTGGGATTATACAGTATGTCCAAGGCGGCATTGATCATGTTGTCCAAGAACCAAGCAAAAGAATGGGGTTACCACAAGATTCGCGTGAACGCGCTTTGTCCGGGATTGGTGAAAACCAAATTCTCCAAGGCGCTTTGGACCAATGATATGTTGATGAAGCAAATCGAGACTCAAATCCCTGCGGGAAGAATCGCCCAGCCGGATGAAATGGCGGGGCTTGCCGTTTTCTTGGCGTCCGACGCAGCGGGATATTGTACCGGTGGCGTTTTCAACGCTGATGGCGGATATCTCATCGCGGGTTAATATTATGATAAACCAATCAAGGAATTGCAACCCTTGGTCGATATTCCTTGTATATCCATTGGCGGTTTACGTCATTGTGTTTGTTTTTAGAGCATGTTACATGCTCTTAAACCCCAATACCCCAATCATTAATTTGTCAGTATGAAAAAATTCCAATTGTTTTCTTGGCTCGGAGCGGTAGCCATTGCCTTTTCCGTATTTACCGCTAGTTGCTCCGGCGCGAAAAAAGTTGCCGGGAACGCGGCAAGCGATTCCTTGGTGCCTCAAGAAAAAGCGCTCTTGTGGAGCATTGCCGGAAACGGTATCAAAAAACCGTCCTACCTATACGGAACCATTCACGTTATCCCCAAGGATGATTACTTCATGCCGGATTACGTAGAGCGTTCCTTTGCCAAGGCGGAGAAAGTCGTTTTCGAAATCAACATGGAGGACATGAATGATATGTCCATGATGGCGGGAATGGCGCAGATGATGTTCATGCCGGAAGGCACCTCCCTAAAGACCCTTCTTTCCGAGGAGGATTACAAGATGGTCAAGGAGGAATTGAAGGACAATATCATGGTGGCGATGCTGGGTGATATGGCGGATCGTATCAAGCCTTTCTTCCTTAGCGCCATGTTGGATTCCGGTGGAGAAGGAGCTGAAGGAGCCGACCCGATGAATCCCTTCGGGATGGGTGGCGGAATGATGGGCGGAAATACCACTTCCTACGAGATGGAATTTACCGAAATGGCGAAAAAAGCCGAAAAGCCCATGGATGGATTGGAAACCATCGAGTTCCAAATGTCCATTTTTGATGCTATTCCTTTGGAGGACCAAGCGCAAATGTTGGTGGAAGCCATCAAGAGCGAGGCGGATCCTGAAAATCCGGAGGATATCATGAGGAAAATGGTAGACATGTACAAGGACCAAGACATCCAAGGTCTATACGAGATGATCCATGTCCAAAGCGCCGGTTCCAAGGAGTTCGAGGATAAATTACTTATCTCAAGGAACAAGAATTGGATTCCCTTAATGGCTGAAATGATGAAGGAACAAATCACCTTCTTCGCCGTGGGTGCGGGTCACCTAGGAGGAGATGAAGGTGTTATCGCATTGCTTCGCAAGGAAGGATACGTTGTAAGACCTGTATTGAAGTAA
>JAHDDF010000707.1 GCA_020629475.1 Saprospiraceae bacterium | reverse complement strand
CATATTTGATTTTTTCAAAAATAAGGGATTAAACGGTTTAATATCAAATATTTTTTTGATGTAGTGGTCCTTTTCATTTTTTTTCCCGGAAGCAAGAGCAGTAGCATCGCCTTTCTTTAAGACTTGTTTTATAATTTTGGGACGAAAATCTAAGGTATGCGAAAATTTCATTTCCTAATCATATTCCTATTTCCCCTTCTTATATTCTCCTGCAAACCCGAACCCAAACCCATCGGGGAAAACGAGAAGGTTTCTTGGGAGGATTTCTTGGATTCTAATTTCAGCGCCAATTATAATCCGGAGGGCATGACCCCGCTTTCAGCCGAACTTGTTTTTAAAACACGCCTTCCTGCTACTTACCGCTTGGACGTAAACGGGAAAAAGGTTTTTGAATCCAAGGAGTACAAGACTTCCCATGCCATCCCGGTACATGGATTAATCCCGGACCATAACAATGATATCCGTGTGGAAATGTTCGCGGAAAACGGTGCGGGCGCAAGGCATCGTTTTATGATGCAATCCGCTCCCCTCCCCTCTTTTATGCCTGATATCAAGGTTAACAAAATGAATGCTGATTCCATTAAGGAAGGGCTTCATTTCATGGAGCTTAATCTTGCCAATGACGGGAAATTCCACAGTGTCCCAACCGTTTTTGACAATGAGGTAAACATCAAATGGATGTTGGACCTAAAAAAGTACGGTGCCTTTTGTTGGTCCCCTACGGAGAATGACCGGGGGAATTTAATTTTCGGAATTGGATCGGAGATAATCGAAATTGATAAACTAGGGAAAGAGATCAAAAAATGGGACCTAGGGAAATCCTATCATGTCCACCATGAAATCCGTCCCGTTTCATACGGGAACTATTTGGTGGCTTGTACCAAGTACGGAAAGAAAATCACGAATGCCAAAGGGGTGGAAACGGAGAGTTTGGAAGACCATATCCTAAAAGTCAATTTAAAAGAGGATGAACCCAAAATCATCCGTGAATGGGATCTTTCCCAAATCCTTGACGTGGATCGCTTGGATATTGCCCCCCAGAAACCGGTGGATTGGATTCACGTAAATTCAGTTTACCCTTCCAAGGACGGTGGTATTATCGTTTCAGGTAGGAACCAAGGTGTTTTAAAAGTAAATAACGACAATGAATTGCAATGGATTCTTGGCCCTCACCAAGGCTGGGGCAAGGCGGGTCCACAAGGAACGGGATATGAAACCAAGGAATTTTTATTAACCGCTACGGATAAGGAGGGAAATTCTTTTCCGGAGGACATCCAACAAGGAAAAAAATCCGCTTCGGATTTTGATTGGCCTTGGGGGCAGCATATCGCGCATTTTATCGGGAACGGGAACTTGGTTTGTTTTGATAATGGTTTTAATCGTCAATACTCCAATTTCGAGGTGGATGAAATGAAGTACTCCCGTGCAGTGGAATACAAGATAAACGA
>JAHDDF010000174.1 GCA_020629475.1 Saprospiraceae bacterium | reverse complement strand
TGCACCCTTATGGCAGTAATGCTCTTTGTGGGGAAGCTAAATGCCCAGTTACCGCTTTACGTGGATCAATTGGAAATTACCCTGACGGAGGTAAACGCTCAAGCGGATTGTCTTGAGGGGACCTTTGATGGTATAAACGCTGATCCGGAACCGCGCGCCGAAATTGCGGGCGGGCATTCAGGTGCCAACTTTGGTCCTGATTACTCTTTTGATCCTGGACCCTTTCCCTGTGGATTCTTTGATGTTGTCGATTCTCCCTTGAATTCGTTTTCAGGATTATGCGGCGTTACCGAAGCCAGTATCCGTATTGAGGGTTGGGAGGAAGATTGTGTAGGACAAGCAGGCGGTTCTAATGATTACGATACGGATTGCTGTATTGGTTTCTACGCTTTCGGTGCCTGTATTGGCGTTCCCAATGAGGATGATGATTATACCAATGAGGTTGTCAACTACGATTTCCAAGCCAACATCCCTGAAGGAACCACGGCAAACGTGAACCTTCTTGCCTCTACAGGCTTTCATGGTGTAAGGGTAGATATCTCCTGGCAATCCGTAGACGGTGTAGATGTTTCCGGAAACCTCCTTATTTGTGAAGGCGAATCCACGACTCTTACTGCCGCTCACGTAGGAGGAGGTGCCACTTCAGGTATCTTTAATTGGTATTCCGATGCCACAAGAACGACCCTTGTTTTTTCGGGAAGTGCCTATACTGTTTCACCCACTTCAACTACTACTTATTACATCACCGAGGTTTTTGGTGGCGGAACTTGTGAAAGTAAACCCTTACCCGTTACGGTTACCGTTAGCCCTGCCGTGGCAGACCCAACGGTCGTTACTCCCGTCGAGATTTGTAGCGGGGAATCCGCGGAGCTTGAGGCATCCGGTGCAGGCGCCGTAAATTGGTACTCCGATCCCACAGGAATGACCTTAATCGGTTCCGGAACGCCTTTCACTTTCGGTAACACGAACGGAATTACGACAACCACTACCGTTTACGCCGCCTTGACTGACGGTACATGTGAAAGTGATCTTGTACCTGTGGATGTAAATGTTGGGACGCCTCCTGTTTTACCTATAGTTAATTCTCCGGTTAGTACCTGCCCAGGTGGTTCAGCTACCCTAACGGCAACCAGCGGAGGAACAAACGGTAACTTTATTTGGTATGCTGATCCGGACGGTATTGTTCCAATCGGTACGGGAAGCCCATTCAGTTCTCCTTCCGTAAACGTGGCTTCCGCAACTTTCTATGTTTCCGAAACGGATCCCGCTTCAGGATGCGAAAGTGAATTGGTACCCGTAGTCGTAAATACTGACCTCACGGTAACGTCCCCGATTGTTTCCAATCAAAACATTTGTGCCGGTGAGTCCGCATCCCTTTTTGCGGTTTCCATAAGTGGTTTAAACGGTACCATCAATTGGTATACCAATGCCGGCTTAACAAGTGTGGCTTATGTGGGTAACCCATTTATTACACCTGTCTTTACGACTCCTTTAACGGTTGATTATTGGGTGACCGAAACTTTTCAAGGGTGTGTTTCTGATCCTGTGCAGGTAACAGTAACCGTTAACCCGAATCCGGCGGATCCCACCACAATGGATATTGCATCATGCTACGGTGAGTCAGCTACCGTTACCGCTACTCCTTCAGGTGGCGGAGACCTCTATTGGTATGCGGATGCAGGTGGTGCGGATTTGTTAACTACAACGCCTACTGATACCTATACAACGGCTGTTCTTACCGGTTCCATAACCTTGTACGTTCAAGAAGTGGACGGAAATAACTGTGGTTCCAATTTGGTACCCGTTGCTATTAATGTCCTTCCTCCACCCGAACAACCCGCTGCCGTGGATATCACGATTTGTGAAGGTGAAATTGGAACCTTAACAGCTTCAGTCGGGGAAACTACCGGAAACTTGGCTTGGTTTGATGCGGCAGGGAACTTCCTTGAGGATGATCCTATTCCGCCTTCCGCCGGGACTTTATCAGTAGGGCCATTGACCGCGGGTTCCTACGTGTATTACGTAGGGTATTTCGACGGTAATTGTCTCAGTGAAAGAACACCGGTGAGCGTAACCGTAAATCCGATTCCTAACGCACCAAATATCGCTGACGTATTCGCTTGCGAAGGCGCTTCGGTTTCCATCAATGCCGGTGTTGGAATATTCAATTGGTATGATGCGGCAACGGGTGGAAACTTGATTTTCACCGGTTCCACATTTAATACGGCTCCACTTAACATGAGCACGAGTTATTTCGTTTCCCAAATCATTGATGGCTGTGAAAGCCCAAGGGATGAAGTAGTAGTGAATGTATTCCCGAGTTTACCTCAACCATCCGTTTCAGCGAATGATCCGATTTGTGAAGGAGGTGCGCTTCAACTATTCACTGACTTCAATGCGAATTATTCATATTCCTGGACCGGACCTAATGGTTTTGCGTCTTCTGATCAAAACCCGCAAATCGCTAATGCTTCCGCCAACCTGAATTCAGGTACTTACCAAATCGTGGTAGAAGATATGGCTACCGGTTGTACCGCAACGAATTCCATCGTAGTGGAAGTACTTCCGGCACCCCAGTCCGTTCCGTTGTTTACCAATAGCCCGGTTTGTGAAGGAGCTGATATTGTGTTGAGTTCCGCTTCCGTTGCGGGCGCTACTTACTCTTGGTTTGGACCTAATGGATTACTAGGAACATCCGCCACTTCAAGTTTCACCATACCCACAGCCGGAACTACTGATTCAGGAACCTATTCCGTTTCCGTAGAGGTAAACGGATGTATTTCCGCGGCATCGGCATCCCAAGTAACCGTAGCACCTCTTCCTGCAACACCAACCGCATCCAATTCAGGTGATGTTTGTGAAGGAGAATCAGTGACGATTTCCGCTACCACTGTTGCCGGCGCTAGCTATTCTTGGACAGGTCCTAATGGATTTTCTTCAACACAACAGAGTTTCACCATCAATAACGCGACATTAGCCAATAGCGGAACCTACACCGTTATTGCTGACATTGACGGATGTGAAAGTGCTGCGGCATCTACTTCCGTAACCGTTATTGCTGCTCCTGTTATTTCAGGAACCATCTCCAATAATGGTCCTCTTTGCGAAGGTGAAACCTTGAACCTTACGGCGCCCGCCATTTCAGGTGTGGATTATATTTGGACGGGTCCTAATAACTTCACTTCCACGGATCAAAACCCGACTATTGCCGATATTACCGAGACGGATAATCAAGGTGTTTATACCTTAACCGTAACGGATCAGGCAACGGGTTGTTCTTCTGTATCCCTTTCTACTTATGTTCAAGTAGATGCTACGCCTTCCGGAACTTCCGCTTCCAATAGCGGACCCGTTTGTGAAGGAGACGATATCCAACTTTTCGCGACCGGTTTGTTAAATGCGACGTATGACTGGACCGGACCTAATGGTTTTACGTCCACGGAGCAAAACCCGGTAATTACAGCAGCTAACTCTGCTGCTGCAGGAACCTATATCGTAGAAGTAACCGTAGGGAATTGTACTTCTTCAGCCGTTGAAACGGTAGTGGAAGTGAACGCGGCACCAAGTATTGATGCGGGTGAGGATTTCTCCTTGGTACAAGGACAAAGTGCTATCCTAAACGCGACAGGTGGTATTAGCTACTCTTGGAGCCCTGCGGATAATTTGAATAGCCCGAACATTCCTAATCCGGTATTCCAAGCGGAAGTAGGGGAGTACGTGCTTGAAGTAACAGGATATGATGCAAACCTTTGTCCCGGAACGGATCAAATTACCATTACAGTGGTACCCAACGAGGAATTGGATATCGTTGATTTGATTACGCCGAACGACGACGGAATAAACGACACATGGGTGATTCGTTACCTTGAGAACATCAAGGACGGCTATACCTTAAAGCTCTTCTCAAGGGGAGGCGTTGAGATACTTAATACCAATGCCTACGGCAACGATTGGGACGGTACCTACGATGGGAACGACGTGCCTGATGGAACCTATTGGTATATCTTGAAAACGGTAGACGGTAGAACCTGGAAAGGAGCCGTAACCGTTAAACGATAATTTCTTCGCCTAATAAATTAGAAATCATGAAACTGAATTTAAAATTCATCTTTCTATCCCTATTCGCTTTAGGGATTTTCAAGGCGGAGGCACAGCAGATCCCTGTCTTGAACCAATACGTCTTCAATCCTTACCTATACAATCCGGCAAGGGCGGGAGAAACCGATTTTAATCGTATCAGCTTACACCACCGCAGCCAATGGGTGGAAATGCCTGACGCACCGATTACGAATATCCTTACGTATGATATGCCCTTACGTGGCTCGAACGTAGGAATCGGGGGCATGATATTTTCCGATGAAACGCACATCATCAATAATTACGGTGCCCAGATTTCCTATGCATACCATATTCCTTTTAACGATGATAAGACTCACCGCTTATCCATCGGGGTTTCGGGTGGTATTTTGAACCAACGTTTTGACTTCTTGAAGGCGAACACCGAAACCGAAGTTGACCCGGTTCTTTTAAACGAGACCGAGAATACCGTCACCATTGATCTGGCGGCTGGAATCAACTACAAGAACGGTGGTTTGAATATCGGGTTTAGCGCTCCTCAAGTCCTAGGGAATTCCCTAGCTTATCGTGAGCCTACCAATACCGAGAACGTGAAGCTGAGCTTGGAAAGGCATTACCTACTTTCCGCTTCCTACTTGCATAAATTCGGGAAGATTTCCTTAGAGCCTGTTGTTTTGGGTCGCTTTGTCCAAGGGCTTCCTTTCCGTTTGGACGGAAACTTGGTGCTGGGCTATAACGATATGGTTTGGATAGCCGGTGGTTACCGTTCCGGAACGGATCTAGGTACAGCGGCAGGAATCAGCGGAAGTGTTGCCGTTAGGGCAAAGGAGCGTTTTACCATCTCCTATACCTTTGAAACACCGGGTGATTCCGAGAATCGTTCCGATTTGGGTAATTCCCATGAGTTCGGTGTATCCTACCGTTTCGGTAACAGGAACGACAAGGAACTTCAAGAACGTTTGGATCGTATCGAGAAGAATATCGAGTCTATCGATAAAAACGTAAACGACCTTGAAGACAAGGTGGACGAGGAAAACGAAGCCATTAAAACAAGGGTAGACGAGTTGGAGAAGAAACTTCAAGACGGTCTTCTCGGACAAGAGGAGCTTGACGCGCTTAAGGCAAGAGTTACAGCTAACGAGGAAGCCATCAAGGCATTGCAAAAAGATAATGCTGCATTGAAGGCTGAATTGGATGCGACAAAAGCCAAATTGGATCAACTATCCAGACAAGCAAAAGGTGGTGGTAGCTTATACTTTGACCAAATGGGTTCCGTTTATTTTGATTTGGGTTCCGCAGTTATTCCTGAAGGAGAAAAATCAAAATTGGATGCCATAGCGGCAAACATTAAAGGTCAGGGAGGTTCCTATACCGTATTCCTCTCCGGAAATGCGAGCCCGGAAGGGTCAGCCGAGTCAAACATGGCATTGTCAGTAAGACGTGGGAACGCTGTAAAGGAATACTTACAATCCGTTGGCGTAAATGCCGGTAAGATTTTCATTTTGCCATACGGAGAAGAGGTACCGGGTGAAGGTTCCACGGATTCCGGGAGCAGAAATTCAGACCGTAGAGTGGATATCTTTATTACCCAATAAAGAATTCCAAGCATAAACAAAGAGGGCTTCCGCATTGCGGAAGCCCTCTTTGTTTACCTACGGGAGTGATTGAAATTGGATATTACTGCTGGATAAAACCACCACAACCATTCCAGGAACCCCTATCGGATTTTCCACCTTTCAGTTTGGTTAGATCCTCCTTGGACAACAATTTCTTGCCTTCCTTCAAGGATTTTGAAAGGGAGGATAGGTTTTTTTTCTTTTTGCCCATCAGTATTAGTATAAAGGATGATTAAACTTCAATCATTATAACGGAAAAAATCATACCAACCAATACCGACTTATTAAAAAAAGTGACAGTGCGTAAAAAAAATCTTACTGTTGTATGTTCCGCAAACGTTCCATAAAAGCTGCACGCCTTCTTCTGGAAACCTCAATGGATATGCCGTCTTCCATCATTAAGTAGCCACCTTCACCCTTTACGAACTTTACGATATAGTTCAGGTTAACTAGGTGGGATTTGTGAACCCGATAGAAATTAATCGGGGTCAATAATTTTTCGTACTCCTTGATGGTTTTGGAAACGGTAATCTTTTCCCCCGTATTGAGGTGGATATGCGTGTAGTTATCCTCACCCTCACACCTCACGATATCCTTGATGTTAATGAAGTAGATTCCGTCTATGGCGGAAATACTCATTTTTTCAAAGGTATTGGGATTGTTGAAGTGATTGGAAAGAACTTCCAGACGCTTTTTCATGTGCGGCTTAGGACCTTTTCTTACCCTGTCAACCGCCCCGATTAACTCCTCAGGATCGATGGGTTTAAGTAGGTACCCGACGGCACTATAGTTAAAAGCCTTGATAGCGAAATGATTAAATGCGGTAGCGAAAATGACCTCAAAGCCGATGTGCTCCAATTCATCCAATATTTGAAAGGACAACCCATCCTTTAATTGGATATCGAGAAAAACGACATCGGGTTTAATATCCGCTTGTGAAAGGAGTGCCACACCGGTTTCCACGCCATCCGCTTCACCGATAATTTCAATATCCTCGCAGTATTTGTTTAGGAAATTCCGCAATGTTTCCCTTCCGCCTTGTTCATCGTCGATGATTACAGCCTTCATAGGGGAGAGTAGGTTTTTGTTCTGTTTTCAAATGCATGATTGCCCTAATATAAAGGTTTATTACATATTCCGTTCCGTTTTTGTGAATTTCACAAAAGGTAGTAATTTTCCTATGCCGAATTTTTCGGAAAACGAACTCAAAATGAAAATCAATCCATGAAATCTCAATTAAAATTATTGGGGATTTGCCTAGGGGTAATCCTTGTTGTCGGTTGTGGAAAAAATCAGGAAATCGTAGATACTCCTGTGGTGGAAAAACCGGAAATTACCCAAAACGAGCAAAGCACCCCTAAGGGGAATATGTTGAAGGATGATGCCTTCATGGCATTATTCCCTGAACTTACTTTGCCCTTGGAAATATCCGGGGAAAAGGAGCCGGAAAGCAAAGCTATTTCACAAGACTTCAGCGATAAATTCCTAGGAGGGAAGGTCGTAGACCAGCTTCCTAATTTTGCGGCTAGCGCCGTTGGTAAAATAAGCTTTGATGATGGTCAAACCGGTCTTCTCATTCGTCAATTGGATTTACCCGTAGGAAGCGGTGACCATGTCCACTATATGCTTCATGTGTTGGATAAGGACGGTAAGGAATTAGACGTGAAGGAAATTGCCTCCTTCCTAGGCTGGGACGGTGGTTACGTGGATCAGCCCTGTACCATAAACTCCGATAAGACCATGACCGCTACCATGACGGAGGAGGACAATGATCAAAATGCTATGGTATTCCGTAAAACCGTACATAACTATTCCATGGAAAAACTTCCGGGAGGCGTTATTGAAACGGATGTGGATATCATAGAAGATATAACACGCCCTTTATATGACTTTGCGCCGTTTGATGTAAAAGTCCTTAGCAACGGTGGTTTAAATGCGGTTATCAAAAAAGGAATCTCAGGGCAATTTGCTTACGGTATCCAATGGACGGATAATGCCGGTGATAATTATTTGGTATTTACCACCAAGGAAATGGATTCCAAGGAAATGGAAAGCTCCGATGATATGGATTATTTCCTATATGGCTACCATTTTACCTACAAGGATAAAAATGCCAAATTCCCGGAACCTACTTGGAAAACCACGGATTTCGTTAAAAATTGTCCTTTTGATTCCATGCTGGATTTGATAGAGGCTTCCGTCAACATCACGGATTATGACGGTGACAATATCGCGGAAACAACCTATGCTTATACGCTTGGTTGCGCAAGTGATGTAAGCCCTTACGATATGAAACTCATCATGCACGAAGGAAAGCATAAAATGGCGTTAAGGGGCTCGGTTCGTTTACAACTTCCTGAAGAAGCAGGGGATTGGGGAATGGATTCACCAAAGGACCCGGTTTATAAGGTAGATGAAAAAACTTTTGAAGGGCAGCCTGAGGAATTCCTCAAGCATGCCAAGGCGGTTTGGAATGCCTTTGAAACAGTGGAATTATAGTGAAAGAGTTAAAGAGTTAAAGAGTGAACCGGGCTCATCTTTGTAAAAGGTGGGTCCGGTTTTACTTTATGGATTTTTTTCTTTTTCCTTACCTTGGAAATACTCAAAACAATTACCGGAATAAATGACACATAACAGAACCAAGGAGGAGGAAATTCTCATTGGCAGACTAAGAGGTTTCAAGAACCCGAAGGCGCTTCGGAAAGCCGCTGAATTAGCTTCCGTTTTATTGGAAGAATTGAACTTATCCATAGATGATCCCAGAGTAGCTTTTACGGTAAGAAAAGGATATCCCCGGATTAGTTTAAATATGGGATGGCGCTTAATCGGTGCCTTGGAAAGAAAAAAGGGGGATTTAATCTTTCGCTTGCATATCCATGATTCGGATACCCCAAAATTTGATTCAGTTCCGGGACGAAAGCCCGAATTTGATGAAGTTTTTGATATTCATAAATCTTTACCCAAATCCCGCTTAATTACATTTGATTGGGACAGTCCAATTTTAGAGAATGCGGAATTAATGCAATCCTGTGTTGAGTCTACACGGGAAATGATTGCCTTATCCAAATCCACCACTTGGAGAAAACACCATTCAGATGAATTCGGGAAGATGGTAACCCATCCCGGTTATTCTAATGAAATATTTGATTTGGTGGAAGATGATACTTTCATGGTAAAAGATGAAAAGGTAAACTATTGGGTCTTTCAGGATAACCCTAAATATTATGATTTAGTAGGTTCATTAAAAGCCAAGGCCTTAGAGGAATGGACCGTAACCGCGCATAAGGATAAAATCAAGGAAGGGGATAAGG
>JAHDDF010000706.1 GCA_020629475.1 Saprospiraceae bacterium | reverse complement strand
TTATCCAAGAAGTTCAAATTGAGAATATAGCTTCGGTGGGTTCTGAGGAAGAGGGTTTTAGGTAATTTTTTCTCCAAACCCGAGATGTTCATGGTACTTACTATTTTTTCATCGCCCAGGTAAATTGTAGAGTACCTCCCGTCCGCTTGGATACATTGGATGTCCTTGAAATACACCCGCTGCAAACTGGTTTTCTTTTTAATGAAGATGGAGTCGGATAACAAAAGATACTTTTGTTCCGCACTCAATTCCGCAGGGATTTCCTCCCCTTCGGATTTATAGGAATCATACACGTTATCAATAGCGGAAATCAAGGAAAAACGGTTGGCGGGTTTTACGATGAATCCTTTAATATTGGTTTTTTGTGCCTTTTCAAAAATGGCTTCCTCATTCAAGGACGTAATGTAAATAATGGGAATTCCCGTATGGTAGATGGCTTCGCCCAATTCCACGCCGGACATCTTTCCTTTGATGTTTACGTCCATCAAAATGAGATCCGGCTGTTGGCTAAAAATCTGCTCCAAGGCATCACCTGAATTATCCACGATACCTAAAACCTTATATCCCAATTGGGACAATAACATTTCTAATTCCAAACCAACGGAAAAATCATCCTCTACTATTTGAACCCTCATACGGTAAGGTATTTTATATGACCGTTTTCAATGACAAAGTAAAGGTAGTACCCTTTCCCAAAATACTATCCACCGAGATATTTCCTTTATTCATTTTTACGAATTCATGCACCAAGTAAAGCCCCAATCCGGCACCCGCTTCGCCTTCCGTTCCTTGGGTACTTTTATCCTTTTGGATGAGGAATATGGATTTTTGTTTTTCTTGGGACATACCTTCCCCTGTATCCTTTATTAATATATCCATGCCCGTTTCCGATGGTTTTGATACGATGGTTATTTCACCACCTTTTGGCGTGAATTTAATGGCGTTGTCCACCAAATTACGGAAAACGGAAAGCAGGCTGTTTTTATCCGCCAATACCTTGCTGCCCCGTGCCAATTCGGATTTTAAGGTGATTTCCTTAGCACTTGCCAATTGCTCAAAAGCGGAAAACGTTTCTTGGATTACCGGCTCCAATTCCACCTGTTCCATATGGTAGGATAAGGCATCTTTTTGCAACATTGCCCACTTGAAAAGGTTATCTATCATACCGCCCAAATCATGAGCGTTTTTACCTATGGAACCGCTGAGTTTTTTCAAGGAACCATAATCCTCCTTATCCAATAAATACGTTACTTTTTCACCTATTCCGCGCAAGGAAAGAGCGGGTTTTCTCAGGTCATGACCAAGGACGGCAAATATCCGATCCTTGGTTTGGTTGAGTTTTTCCAATTGGGATTTTTGGGATTCAATGAGTTCGTTTTTGGTTTGGAGCGCTAAATTGTTTTTGGTTTTTTCGCGGTTTCTCCAGATGAAAAAGAAGGCTAATAGTCCTAGGC
>JAHDDF010000173.1 GCA_020629475.1 Saprospiraceae bacterium | reverse complement strand
AATAAAAAACACCGAGCGGAAAACCCGCTCGGTGTTCAAATATACTAGGATTAGGTATATCGGATTAATAACCGAACAACTGCTCCAAAGTCAAGTATTCGATTTCACCCAAGGACTTCAGGTATTCCATGTTGTCCTTACCGATGTTTTTCTCCTCGCCTAAAACAAGGATAACGAAATCACGACCTTTTACGTGCTTGTCTTGGAAAGCCAATAGCTCGGCAGGAGTAACGGTCTTCATTTTCTCGTACACCATTTGGCGCATGTCCTTATCGTAACCGCGCTCCATGGCACTTTTCATTGCCCAGTATTTTGAGGAACCGTTTACGCGCTCGGATTCGATTTGCTTCAACAAGGAATTACGAGCGTTATCGATTTGCTCCTCGGCAACCGGCATGTCGTTTACGATTTCACGAACCGCGCCAACCGCATCCTTCAATTTGTTGGCTTGCGTACCTACGTAAGCTTGCATGAAGTGTGCCTTATCCTTTTTGGATGGAGAACCGTAGTACGCATAAGTGGAATAAGCCAATGCGCGGGACTCACGGATTTCCTGGAACATGATGGAAGACAATCCGAAACCGAAGTAGTTGTTGTACAATTCCGCCATAACGTACTCGTCCTCGGAGAAGTTTTCGGAACCTTTGGACATCATTAATACCTCGGCTTGTACCATCGGGAATTCCACGAAGTAAACCTTCTTGCCTACACCGCCTTTTTCCGCGTACTCTTTTCCGGCAGGAATCGGGCGTAATGCACCGGGAACCTTGTGGTTCTCCATCAAAATTTTGGAGATTTCCGCTTTGCTCTTGGTACCATAGTAGAATACATCGTGCTCGTAGCTGGTTAGGGAACGTATTTTTACTTCCAATTCAGCCGGCTTCAACGCCTTTAATTCCGCCTCGGAAAGTTGGTCCGTGTAAGGATTATCCGCCCCGTAGCGTGCGAAGCTACCCATAGCGCTTCTACGGATAACGTTCTTGTCCTTCTTGGCATTTTCACGACGAACCATCATGTCCGCTACGACATTATCCAATGTCTCTTGGCTACCCTTGGCGTTCGCCAATAAATCCTCGAATAACTTGATACCTTGCTCCAAGGACTCCTCCAATCCGGTTAAAACGACGTAGGAACGATCTGTTCCCGCATTTACGCTGAAGGAAAGACCTAACTTGAAAAACTCCTCTTGTAATTCCTCCGCGGAATATTTATCGGTTCCCATATATGGAAGGTAGTTCACTGCCATTGGCAATTTCTTGTCATGGCGCTTACCCATTTCCAATACGTAGATCAAGGAGAAGATTTCGTTCGCTTCATTCTTAAGGTAATCCAAACCAACGCCGTTAGGCAACTTGGTACGGGAAATCTCCTTGCCGTAATCCACGAATTGAGGGGTAAGGGAAGGAGTTTCTTCCGCTAGGAATTTATTAGCGAAATCGGAACCGTTTTCACGGTTTAATTTAACAGGTGTAATGGAAGGCTTATCTACCTTCATAACTTCCTTGTCCTCACCGGACTCCTTGTAAACTACCACGAAGTTATCCCTGCGAAGGTGCTTATTGGCGAAAGCCACGACATCCTCCTTGGAAATGGAAGACATTTTCTCGAAACGGTCAACGTAATCACCCCAGTTGGTTCCTAGGATGAAGGAGTTTGTCATTGCACCCACACGTGCGCCATTGGATTCGTTTCCGCGGATTTCATTCAACTTCAAGTTCTTGATAGCGGCTTCCATTAACCACTCCTCGAACTCACCTTTCTTCAATTTGTCCAATTCCGCTAGAAGAAGTTTTTCTACTTCCTCCATGGATTGTCCCTGGCGAGGCTTACCGAACATACCGAAAACGGAATAGTCCTCGTAGTACCAACCCCAAGCATCGGACTCAAGCATTTTCTGCTTCTTGTTGATGTTCAAATCCAATAATCCCGCCTTACGGTTGTAAAGGATTTGGGTAATCAATTGTATCATGAAAGGATCATCGGAACCTGCGCCGTTGAGTTTCCAAGCCATATCGATATAAGGCTCTTGCGTACCATAAACGGTGTGCTTAACGCGCTCCGTCAATTCCGGTTGGTTCTCGAACTTAGGACGATCCATGTCCTGCGCCTTGTAGTCACCGAAGTACTTTTCGGTCATGGCTACCATTTCGTCCGGATCGAAATCACCGGCTACAACGATTGCCATATTATTAGGCACGTAGTACTTATCGAAGTACTCTTGGATTTTTACGTGGGAAGGATTTTTCAAGTGCTCACCCTTACCGATGGTGGATTGCGTACCGTATGGGTGGGATGGGAAAAGAACCTCACGTAATTTTCCGTTGGATTTACGGAAATCACGGTCTTGGTTGATGTTGAACTCCTCGTATACCGCTTCCAACTCAGTGTGGAATAAACGAAGAACGCACTCCTCGAAACGCTCGGACTCCAATTTCATCCAACGATCCAATTCATTGGATGGGATGTCGTTTACGTAAACGGTTTGCTCCACCCAAGTGTAAGCGTTGGTTCCTTTTGCTCCTAGGGAGGAAACCATTTTGTCGTACTCGTTAGCGGCTACATAAGTTGCCGCCTCACCGGAAACACGATCGATTTCCGCGTAGATTTCCTTACGTTTTTCAGGGTCCGTTTCACTACGGTGCTTCTCGTACAAGTTGGAGATTTCATCAAGGAGAACGCTTTCCTTCTCCCAATCCAAGGACGCGATGTTAGAGGTGCCCTTGAACATCATGTGCTCCAAGTAGTGCGCTAGACCCGTGGCATCTGCTGGGTCATGTTTGGAACCGGCACGAACCGCGATGTTCGTCTGGATTCTAGGTTCCTTTTTGTTGACGCTCATGTAAAGCTTCATCCCGTTTTTAAGGGTGTAGATTTTTACACCAAGGGGATCACCCGGTACCGTCTCGTAGTCATACTTGACATCGGGTGTGGTCATTCCAATCATTTCTTCTGTTTCGGTTTTGATGGTTTCCTTCGTCGCGTCCGTAACCTTAGGGGTACATGCCGCCAAGGTGAGTAGGAAGGCAACGGCGAAGAACAACGTTGAACGTTTCATACGGTTGTGGTTTAATGATAAAGATGGTGCAAATAAGCATTGCGAACGCCCATCTAGGGTAATTCGTCCCAAAAATAGTTTAAAGGATGTAAATCAGGAAGAATCAATGGACTTATACATTTCGCAACACTTGAAAATGACCCATGAATTATCGGTTTGGTTGCAAAACGAAGGATGAGGGGCATGTATTTTCGAGGTAAAAAACCGTTAAAATGACTTAAGCATTGTTGTTACGTCTAAATGGCATATGCGATTGGCACTTTTTTCGCTGTTATAATAAGGAATAGACGGTTTTATAAAATTCCCGAGCATGCTATTGCGTAAGCTACTTTTCCCCGCCCTGCTATTTCTATGCACTCAAGTATTCGGTCAGGCAACCGGCAAGGTCGTACTCCAAGCGGAAGTCATGCCGCATTGGCAAGGTTGCGAGGATGCCGCTGATAAGTTGGATTGTACCCGAAGTAAGTTGAATGCTTATCTCAAAGAGAATATGCGTTATCCTTCCGCTGCCAAGGCGGCTAAGTTAGAAGGTACGGTTATCCTAAGTATGGTTATTGATACCAAGGGAAAGGTTTTACAACCCAATGTGGTGTATGATCCGGGAAAGGGGTGTGCGGAAGAGGCATTGAGGTTGGTAAAGACAATGCCTGATTGGGTACCCGGAACGGATAAGGGGGAAGCCGTAAACGTGATCTATAATTTGGAAGTCCCCTTCATTTTGGATGCGGATTCGGAAGAAATTACGGAAATGACCCAACCGGTTGATGAACCGGAACGCTTGAACATTAGTGATGCCTTCGTGTCAAAACCCAAGGAGGAGAAAACGGAAGTTTCCGTAAAGGAACAGCCTGCTTCCCCAAAGGAAACTACGGCATCGGTAAAGGAAGTAAAACCGGAACTCAATATCGAAAAGGAGGAAACCCTTCCGGTCCAATTCGAGGAGCAAGGAGGAGGTAGGCTTTATACACGTGCTGAAGTAATGCCTTATTTCAAGGGGTGTGAATCCGAGATGAACGGCTCGGAAGGAAAAAGGAAGTGTGCGGAACGTAGACTCATAGATTATTTGTCCTCTCAAATTAATTATCCGGAGCAAGCGAAAACCGCTAAGACGGAAGGTTTGGTTTTTATCAATTTCATTATTGATGAGAGAGGTAACATAACTTCACCTAAAATAATAAGGGATATCGGGAATGGTTGCGGAGCGGAGGCTTTGCGCGTAGTAAGTGGTATGCCTGCGTGGGAACCGGGTACTGATAGCGGATTGCCCGTAAGGGTAAAAATGAATTTGCCGGTAAGATTTAATATTAGCTCAGGTGCTTCCGCTGCTTATAAAATCCATTGGGGCGCCTTAAAAGATCAACGGATTCCGGTAGATCAATTGTACCGTGCCGTATCCGAGCAGTTGGTGGTGAGGGACCGCTACGGGGATGACGTTATCATTTCCGGTTTGAACGTGGCATATGAAAAGAATCTCACCTTAAGGGAGGAAAATTCAAGCGGTGATATGACCCTTGATATGAAACGTTTGATTAGAAAGGCAAAGCCCGGCGGATTATTGACACTAACCGCCACGATTCAAGAAGGACCCGAAATGGTGGAAGTCTTTAGGACTTTTGAGGTAATTCGTTAGCCGCTTCCCTTCTATTCATAATGTCAATGTTGATCAACATGGCGAGGTTCATGAAATAAAATGAACCGACCTTATCCGTTTCCACCATATCATTGATGATAAGGAAGGCGTCTATTACGATTAAAGAAATGAGCAAAGCCATTGCCATTGCTTTGCGATCCGGATTTTTAGTCTGATGATAAATTTTTTCTCCTACGATTAAGCAGTAAAAAGAGAAGAAAAGGAAGATGATGGCACCCGGAATGCCTTGGTCTACCAGAATCATTAAATAATAAGAGTGGATACCTGATTTCTCGGGGTTATCACTCACGTAAGTCTCGAATTCGTTTACGGCGTATTGCTGGTAGAAATTATAGAAATTCCCCGGCCCGAAACCTGTGATGGGTTCCGCATCCGTCATATGGATGGCGGAAACCCAACGGTAAACCCTTTCCATGGTAGAAACGTCCTCCCCTTTTGCCGTTGCGGAAACAAGGTTGTCAAAATTGTGGTGGGTGATGGTCTTGTCGAACTCCGGCGCGTAATCCAGGTATTTATTGTCCGTAAGGATATAGCCTACCCCAAGGATGATCATGATGACGGTAGCCCCTACCGCCAGTTTCATTAAGCGCCATCTTACGATGAAATAACTACCCGCCGCTAGGATAAGCGCGATGTATGCAGTCCTTGTATATGAAAGGTAAATAGCGATTAAGTAGAACGGAATCGAGGCTAGAATTCCTAGGAAAAGCCATTTGTTCCGTCCCCTGTACCAATGCGCCGCAACGAAGAGGAAGGGGAAGTAAATCGCCATGATTGCCGCGTAAAGAACGTGGTTCCTGAAACAAGGGCGCATCACGTATTTTACGTCGTTGAAAGAGAATCCGTAAGTGCTATGCCGAAGGAGGGTAACTGCTATGGCAATGGTGAAAGGAATGAAGACCAGCCAAAAGAACTTCTTGAAATCCTTCTTGTCCTTGAGTAGCATTCCTGCCAAGAGGAAGTACCCCGCCACGTACCAGATTTTTGCCAAAAGGAATTTGAATGACACTACGAAATCAGCGGAGGTAACGGTAGTTGCCGCCGTCCAACCGATGTGTATCGCCATAACCAAAGTAATCCTATGGGTGAGGAAACTCCGATCCATGCTTTTCCAATTGCTAAGGAAATACAGGAAATAAGCAAGCATTAAACCTACGACCAAAGGTTCCGTCGGTAGATCCGTTCCGAAACCATTGGGGAAATAGAATTCCGTACTCAAGGGAATGGTAAAGAGTAGGAGGTAAAACACCTTCCTGAAATCCACTACGGTTTGGTAGGCTAAAAGCAAACCGGCAGGCAAGCCTAACAGGAGGATTTCCTCGTAAACGATAAAGCCGATGGTGGACAGGATGATACTCAATCCCAAGCCGGCAAATAGCCAAAGCTTGGAATCATCGATACTGCTGTCCTTGATACCGAAAATACGCTTGATATGGATGCCGGATAGGTTCAAGCCCGTGCTTTACTTGGCGTTGATGATCTCTTTCCAATCCACGTCGCGGTTGTACTCAATCAACAAAACCCCGATGACGGAGAACATGAATGCCGCGAACATGGCACCCAAGCAAACGATGGATCGTTTCGGGCGTGATTTTACGACGGGTCTTTCCGCGTGATCCTGGACAAACATGGAAGATTTAGGAACCTCGAATGCCGCTTTATAGCGCTTGAACTTGTCCTTGTCTTCCGCTAGGTTTTCCTGGATCATTGCCTCCTCCTCGTTGAGTTTGGCGATTTTGGATAAACCGATACTTACGTCCAAGCCGGATTCATCCGTCGTGAGTGCTTTTAACTGCTCCTCGTAACCGAATAAACGCGTACCCAATACACGGATGGAGTCTCTAGGGCCTCCGGTTTTTTTGTAGTTGTCCAATCTTGCCTTGGTAGCGGCGATGTTACCCTTTAATGCAGGAAGTTTAGAACCGAGGAACTTACGTTGCATCCCCGCATCAAAGATTTTATACTTGTTACGGAGTACGGATAGGGAATCCGCGATTTCCGCCAAGGATTTGGTCTTTTCCTCGATTTGTACCTCGTAGGATTTCAGGATTTCCGCTTGGGAACCGAAAAGGAGTTTTTTTCCGATTTCATCCACCTTATTCCTAGCGGCATTGGTCATTTCCGCTACGCGTTCTTGATCCGTATCCTCAATGGAAAGCTCCACGGCATCGCGCTCGTTCTTGACCACAGAGTATAGATTGAAGAATTTTTGGCGAACCTTGTAAGCCGCTTTCTTTTTGGTGCTGTCTATATCATAGGTTTCATAGAGATTGAACTCCTTTACCATATAATCCACCAATTCGTTGGAGCCTGAACATTGAAGGAGACGATCAATGTCGTCACCCTCTCCATAGAAGTCCAAAACTGTTCCCTCGTCACCAAAAATAATGGAAGGGGAGTGCAACCTTGGGGATGCCGCATAAAAGGTAGTAGTCGCCTTATAATAGGTATCCATGAAAAGCAAGGAAGCGATGGCGGTAATCACCCCCACGGCAAGTACGATACCGATAATGGGCTTCTTCCATTTGAACAAGACGCGGAGTACGTCCAATAGATTCTCCTTCGTAGGATTCATGGTCTTCGTTTATGCCTGCAAAAGTAGGAAAACCGAGGTTTATCCTAGGGAATTGCCTTGCTGTTTTTGATTTTGTCAACTTGTTCAGAATCAAGTAGTAAGATATAAGATGTAAGATGTAAGATTTTGTTTCTTCATTTTATTCCTTTGGTCTTGCGTCTTACGTCTTACGTCTTATGTCTAAAAATCAAGTGATTAGAGTGATTTCGGTAAGGGTATAGCTATGGATTTGAGCCAAAGCGAACCCCTTTATATTCCCCTTGATCTTAAGTCGTTCCATAGTTCCTTATCCAATACGCCCGTTAGAACGGCAAGGGGTAATGAAACGATGCCGCAGAGCAGGAATCGGATGAACCAATGCGGATTTTCCAATGGGTAAACGAGGAATGAGGTAAGCAACCACATAAGACCCCCGAATATTAAGATTCTAAAAATGACGCCGGGTCTAAACCGGATACCTAAAATACGGTGCGCGAAAAACGCATGCGCGATTCCCGTGAGCCCTTGGGTAAAAATGGTGGCGTATACCGCACCCAAGGCACCATGCTCCGGAATAAGCATAAAGTTGAGGATGATATTGGCGATAACGCCGATGATGCCGATGATGTTCAAGGCGCGAAGGCTAGCGTTGGCGTTCATCAAGGTATTGAAAACGTAACCGGAGGCTACCGGAATGAAGGCGAAAATCAACAGTCCTAAAATTTTACCCACGTACACCGGCGGGTATTCCCCTTCATCCAAGGTAAGTGCCACTACCTCTTCCCTGAAAACGGTAACTACCACCGCCGTGGTTACTGAAAAATACATGATGAGCTTAAACCCCTTGTATGCCAATTCCCCGATTTCCCGTGTCGCGTTTTCCTTGATCAATCGCGCGAACATGGGTAACAATTGAGAAGCGAGCAGTACACCTACCATTACCACCATATCCAGCATCCGGTAAGCGGCACCGTAGGCACCTGCTTCCGCATTACCGGTTTCAGGGAGGAGTTCCCGCAACATGACGGCATCCGTACGGGTATAAACGGTAGTTAATAAGATGAGTAGGGCGTAAGGGTATCCTTCCTTGATGATGTTCCAAATCAGCTTTCTATCCAAGCGGATTTTCTTGAAACCGCCGTGCTTGATATTGGCTATTAAAGCAATAATGACCGCGGTAAACGCCGCTAATAACTGTACGCTTAGGAAGTGTTCCAATGTAAATTGATCCGCGAAACTTCCGTAAAGCAGGGCGCCCGCTACCACGATTAATACCAAGCGATATACGATGGAGAGCCAAGCATCAAGGCGGAAAAGGTGAAGCGCGGCAATATTGGATCTCAAGTATTGGCTAAAGGAGGTAAGTGCGAGTACCGTTCCTATCCAAAAGAGGATTTTTATCTCGTAACCGGTATAACCCAATGCCCAAGCCGCCATTACGATGAAAATATAGAACAGGAATGCCAAGAAGGATTTTGCCAATACGAAATTGGGCATCAGCTTGCTTAGAGATTCCGGTTCCCGTGCGATGACCCTACCGTTATATTGGGTCAAGCCTAAATCCAACAGGACGTAAAAAATAAAGGCATGACTAAACAATGAAAAATAAAGCCCGAAATCCTCCTTTCCGATAACGCTCGCCGTTTTCAACTCAATCCCGAATACGTAAAAGGGCTTCACCAATACATTGACGAAGAGCAGGAACAGGAAATTGGATATGAAACCTCTTTTCATTGAAGGGGTAAAGATAGGGGATTTGTGGGGGT
Source organism: Saprospiraceae bacterium (assembly GCA_020629475.1). Classification (GTDB taxonomy): domain Bacteria; phylum Bacteroidota; class Bacteroidia; order Chitinophagales; family Saprospiraceae; genus JAHDCE01. Next base: position 4 of record JAHDDF010000173.1, on the reverse strand, counting down.
GGGG
>JAHDDF010000705.1 GCA_020629475.1 Saprospiraceae bacterium | reverse complement strand
CTCTCTTCCGTTTTATTGATCGTAGTAGGAAACTTTGCCATCACTTTTCTTTCCGATTATATCCCTGCTGACGATTTTACGAGGTTTGCCTTCATATCCGTCAGGTGGATTGCCTTGATATTCTTGTTTTACGGGAGTATTTCGGTGATTTACAGGTACGGTCCCGCCATGAAGGAAAGATTTAACTTTTTCTCTCCGGGTGCTACCTTGGCCACCGTGTTATGCCTACTGTCCTCTTGGTTATTTTCCTTTTTCGTCAATAATTTCGGGAACTACAACCAGCTTTACGGTTCCTTGGGAGTCTTGATTGTTTTGATGCTTTGGTTGAAAATCAATGCCTTCATCCTTTTAGCCGGATTTGAATTGAATGCCGCCATCGCCATCAACAAGGACATCAAAAAAGTGGACGAAATAGACGACTCGGATTATTCCCCCGAAGAGGAGCTAGCGGCATAGCCTGAGTGATGGCTTATCGTCAAGACGACAATAAGTCCCCAAGTATGAAATTAGGATTGTACCGGCAACCGGAATTACTTATATTTAAGGGAGTAGACAAACATTTTCAGCAATGAAGCTAAGGCAGACGAACATATTAACCAGTTTTTTCCGTGCCATTGCCTTGGTGATCTTTCTTGGTATTTTCCAATTATCACCACTTACGGCAGAGGTTCCTCCCCCACCCATCGAGCTTATCGAGATTACGGGAATGACGGAATCGGAATCCATTATCGTAAAATGGTCCACCGCCCACGAGGAGAATAATATTGGATTTGAAGTCCAGCGAAGCGAGAAAGAAAACGACGGTTACGAAACCATAGCCTGGGTAGATGGTCAAGGCACCACCAATGCGCATACGGACTACCACTATGAGGATTTTGAGGTAGAGCAGGGCATAGTTTATTACTATCGCCTCATCCAACATGATACTGACGGCACGACAACATACTCCCCCGTTATCCATATTGAAATTACGCCTGAATCAGAAGAAGTGGAGGATGACGGCAAAGGTGATCCCATAATTTATCCCAACCCATCGAAAGGTTTCACTTTCATCCAATGGGACGGTATCCTGAACGGAAGCAATATTCTCGTCACCAACTCCTCCGGGCGTTTGGTACAAGAGATTTCCGTTAAGGGTGATATGGGTTCCACCGTTCAAATCCGGAACCTTTCCCCCGGCATCTATTTCGTAAGGATTTCTTCCAACGGCGAGCATCGAACCTTACGGTTTGTCGTGAAATAGAACTCTAGGAATTAATCCTAAAAAGCCTCTTACCCGCATGGGTAAGAGGCTTTTTTTGTTGGGGCTTCCCGCTTATGCCTTAAAAGTTCCCGCTTGTACCATTTGTGGAATTAGTGAATGCAGTGCCCTCTAACTTTAGGGTATCAATTATTCTAAGAACCGAAAATGAAACAAGATGAAAAAGGCATTCATTAATCTAATTTTAATTTGCT
>JAHDDF010000172.1:7916-9040 GCA_020629475.1 Saprospiraceae bacterium | reverse complement strand
GTAGTTCATTTGACTAAAAATCAAGACATTAGATATTAGACGTTAGACGTTAGACTCTGTTTAGTTACTTTAGTGAACAACTGTCCAATATCTAACGTCTGAATAACAATACTTAAAGGGGCACCAAGCTGAATATGCAGCTCCGGATTTACCTAATTGAGCCCAATCCTATTTCAAAAAAAGTGGATTCGAAATATTTCGAATCCACTTTTTTTGAAGGAAAAAACAACTCTTTCAATCCTCACTATTAACTCCTTAACTACCTTCTCCTACTGTTCCTTCCTCAATTCCTTTTGCAATACGGCAACTATCCCTTGAGAAGGACGTGGCGCATCCGTACTGATAATTTTTCCTTCCTTGTCAATGAGCATGAAGCGAGGAATACCGGAAATATTATATGTTCTACAAATATCCGCACCCCAACCACCGGGCTGGTGGATTTGTACACCTGTAAGTTCTTGATCCTTTACGAATTTTTCCCACTTACCTCGATCCTTATCCGTGGAAACGCTTAAGAAAACCACATCCTTGCCATGAAGGGTTTTTTCCGCTTGCTTAAGATTAGGGATTTCCCTTTTGCATGGACCACACCAAGTAGCCCAAACATCAACATAAACGATTTTTCCTTTGAAATCGGAAAGCTTGACCTCGTTTCCATCCATGTCAGTCCCTACGATATCCGGGGCTTGGGCACCTACCTCCAAGGCTTTCCACTTATTTACGGCACGGTTGACTGCTTCAACGTATCTAGGCTCCTTAACGGTGCTTTGGAAGTCCTTGATCATTCCTTCCAAGCCGTTGGTTCCTTTACGTTCGGCATGTTCATAGATTAAACGGGTTTTGATATAATCCACTTGCCAATCCTCCTTATACTGACTCGAAACGGAAGCATAGGCTATGTTCAAGAACTCCTGCATGGATTTAATCTTGGGTGCCTTGGGGTCAACCGCTAATTGACGATCATTATAACTAATGATGTATTGATTCATTAAATCCCTATAATTCTTACAGCCCATTAAATCCTCATTGGAAGTAATCAACTCCTTTACCTCACCCATTTTTATGTTCGCCCAAAGTTCCGCGTAAGGAACTTTCTTTACCCTCATATTTGCTGCCGGTGATTG
>JAHDDF010000172.1:0-7816 GCA_020629475.1 Saprospiraceae bacterium | reverse complement strand
GAAATGGTACCCGCCGGATTTTTAGCATCAAATTCCATTACTAAATCCTGCCCCGGAACCAAGTACAATAAGACCTTCTTTCTTCCGATAACCAAATAGTAGTATTGTCCTTTTTTAATATCGAAAGTATGCGCGAAAGAACCGTCTTCCCCCACATTCATTTCCGTATTCGGATCAAAATTAAAGGAAGACCCAAAATCAGTAAACACAATTTTTTGATCTCCTAGATTCGATACTTTCCCTTTTACGGTAATCGTACCCGCAATAAGACCAACACTAAACAGGGATAAAAAGAGGCTAAAAAACAAGGAACGCTTTAACATGGATAATATGTTTGGTGAGTCCAAACCAAAAGGATTTGGACGCAATTGCCGCCCAAGATAAGGCAGACGGTTAAAATTAAGGTTCCTTGAGGGGGAATGCTTGACGCAATCCGGTTTTATAAAAGCTTTAACGCATTACTGTAGTACGGGAATACAAACTTTTCCCTCCTCATAGGTTTCCAAAAACTCCAAAAGCCCTTGGGGATGCAAGAAATCACCGTTCCTAAAATCGGAAATGGGTTTCCATTTACAGGGGATATCATTTCCGTTATCATTCAGGGAAAACCATTCTTCACGGTAATAAGACGTGTCCCGGAATTTAGCATCATGGATTACAAAAATCTGGTGCGAATCCACTCCATGCCATTTGAAACGGGGTTGTGCTACGCACAGGGGAACGATATCGGTTATTTCCTGACCGTGCTCCTCCATCACCTCTCTCCTAAGACCTTCCTCCAAGGATTCACCGAATTCCAAACCTCCACCCGTGGGACGAAAAAAGATACGTCCCGTATCGGGTGATTTCCCCTTGTAAACCAATATTCGATCCTCCCAAAGAAATACGGAGAGAACAACAATTCTAATTTTTCCCATAATCGCAATTTTGAAAGCCTAGACCTTTATGGAACGCCAAAATCCTTTTCTCATGTAGAGGTAGACGGCACCCCACATTATTCCCCAATAAATCATTTCAACCGCCCAGGCCCACTCTTGGGGTTTACCCCAAACGGTAATGGTGTAATGCACCGCAACGAGATAAAAAATAATGCATACGGTCTGGATTAATAACCCGTGGAAGGTCGCGCCCGTTCCCGACATCGCATTAAAATAAACCGATCCGGCCGAAAATGTCACAAGTATTCCAAGCAAGACCATGAGGATGGGTACGGAATCCTCCAACATGTCCATGGTTCCCATATCACTGCCTCCGTATTGGAAAACGAAGGAAAGCAGGTATTCCGGATATAAGTAGAGCGGAAGTGCAATTAGAAAGGTCGTTATGATGGTCAGGATGAAAGTTCTCCGGGCAATAGGAAGCACCAACTCGGGATTCCCGTTTCCGATGGCTTGACTCGCCATGGTATTGATTCCTGAACAATAACCCCAAATAGGGATGGAAAGGAAGAGATAAACGTACCTAACTAAATTAGCTTTTGCCAATTCGTATTCCCCAAGATTATCAATAATGCCAAAGAAAATAAGCCAACTTCCGATACCTAAAACGGACTGGGCAACCACGGGAAGTGAAATACTGAATTGGGTTTGGATAAGTTTGGTATCAATACGCCAACCCTTGAATAATTTATAGGGTTTTATCGCCTTGTCAAAAAGGACAAAAACAATAAATACAAAAAAGGCTACAATCTCCGCAATGGTAGAAGCAAGACCCGCTCCCGCGATTCCCATTTCGGGCAATCCGAGATTACCGTTAATCAGGGCGTAATTGAGGATAATATTTAATACTCCCAGGAGTAAAGTATCTACAATGATGAAAAGCGGGCGGGCAATGCCGGTGTATAAACCGATAAAAGCCATTCCCGTATAACTGAAGAACACCCCCCAGGAACGATATTCCAAATATTCAAGGCTCTTGGAGTAAACCACTTCCGAATCAAGAAGCGCTTTGAAAAAATAAGGTGTACCGTAATACATGAACAGGAAAAAGATAAGTGCGAGGATGAACTCGAAAATCATCATCGCCTTAAAGTTTGAACCCGCTGCGGGTTTGTCCCCTTCCCCGTCCCGTCTGGCGATCATGATTTGCCCGCCCTTGGAAAAGCCGTATCCTACCGCGGCGATAATCAGGTAAAAAACCCCTACAAAACCAATTGACGCAAAATCATCCTCTCCCCTTGGATACAGGAATACCCCATCGCTCAGCGTAATTACTTGCTGGGCGGCGCTCCCGATCATAATCGGGAAGGAAAGATTGAAAATATCCTTATATGAACCGGTTAACTTCATCGGGTGACTTAACCCAAGGGTTTTCATTGATTTTTGGCACTGTATATGCGGATTCCCTAATAAAGGAATTCAAGTGCAAAGATAGAATTCCGGGCATTCTTCTTCCCTATAATGACAACTATCTCCCCCCTTTATTGAATAGGCAAGTATCAATTCACTGCCGTTCAAGCCCGAATACATTACCCGTATTCAGGATTTGAGCCCGTTATTATGCTTTTGCCTGTCACGAAATCATCAAATTCCGAGGTTGATGGCTTTTTGCCTTTCCCGCTATTTGTGGGTACCAACCGAGGGAATTAGGGTTGGACCAACATTTTTTTTATTCGGAGAGGGATTCCGAATGTTAACGTACATACTATGAGAAAAGAGAACATCGGGCTCATGCTCGCCGGTGTCCTAATGGGGACTTACGGGGAGATAAAAGCTGAAACACCACCTGCAGGTTCGTTCATTATCGAGGTAGATAAGAATGAGGTCTTTTATGGTTTTAACCGTGTTTTCCCTAGGAATATCGATATGCGGAAGGTTGACAGAATCGTTAACCTGGCACACAAGGATCAAAATACCCTTGTTAGGATTGTCGCGCATACGGACAATGTAGGCTCACCCGAGGTCAATGAACGTGTTTCCCGTAAAAGAGCGAACATTCTAAAATCATACGTCATCCGGAGCGGGATTCCCGCCTCCCGGATCGAAACTTCATGGTACGGTGAAAATGATCCCATTAATTCCAACGCCAACCCTTCGGAAAGAAGCGCCAACAGACGTGCCACCATCCAACTTATAAAAAAAACAAGTCAAAATAATTTTATTCAAGTAGCCGAATCAAGGCCTACCTCCATTCAAGCGGAATCCTTTGTTTACGCTAAACCGGCAAGCCCGGTTCGTTATACCCGCTCGGTGGATATTGGGCCACCACCTGAATTTAATGTCCCGAATGTAGACGGGGTCGTCAATAAGCCTTCTACAAGAACGGTTACAATAAGATCAACACAAGCGGCACCTGCCCCGGTGCAAGAAGCACGTGTTGTCGTTGAAAAGAAAGTTGAGGTCAAAATGGTTACGCTTGCCTTTATTGACGAGGCTACAGGGAATCCTATCGATGGCGAAATCGATATCCAAACCAAGGATGGTAAAAAATCCCTTCAATCCGAAAACGGTGAAATAAAAATCCCGCTTGCGGACCTTGAACCCGGAAGCGCGGATGTTTACGCCTATGGTTATTTCCATAGTTCGGAAAAAATTCATTTGGTGCCCGGAAAACAGCTAATAAAGCTGAAACCGGTAGAAGCCGGGAATAAAATCAAGTTGAAGAATATCTTCTTTGTTTCCGGGAAATCAACCCTAAAGGCGGAATCAACGGAGTCCTTGGATAAATTGCTGAAAAGCTTGGAAACGAACAGTGACGTAAAAATTGAAATCGGAGGGCACATTAATGTTCCTTTCACAAGACCCGAGGATATTACGGATAAGCAACAACAACTTTCCGTAAAACGTGCCAAGGCTGTATTCGATTACCTAGTAGAGAATGGTATTGACATGGGACGTTTGAAATACAAGGGCTACGGAAATTCAGAAATGGTTTACCCGCAAGCTTTAACCGACCACCAGAAGGCGATGAACCGCCGGGTGGAGATAAAAGTCCTTGGCGAATAAGAATCATAGCACTATATCGTAATGAATAAGGTTTCCCCTTGGTGTAAATACCGAGGGGATTTTTTATGGCAATGCTTACATTTGCTACCTATGGAGAAAAAACCCGTCAAATTCGCTGTGGTTGGTTGCGGCAGAATAGGAAATAGGCACGCTACGCTTATCCAAATGGATCCGGATTGCGAATTGGTGGCGCTTTGTGATATTAAGTCGGAGGAGGAAACGGGTTGGGAAAATTCGAATGTCCCTTACTTCAATGACATAAAGGATTTATTGGACTCCGGACTGGATTTCGAGGTGGTAAATATTTGTACGCCCAACGGCATCCATGCGGAACAGGCATTGCAAGCCTTGGAAAAGAGTAAGCATGTAGTCATTGAAAAACCAATGGGTTTAAACAAGGCTTCTTGTGAGAGGGTTATTTTCAAGGCGTTCGAAATGTCGAGGCAGGTGTTTATCGTTATGCAAAACCGATACAGCCCCCCTTCCGCTTGGTTAAAGGAAATGATTCTTGAAGAACGATTGGGACGCATCCATACCGTTCAAATTAATTGTTATTGGAACCGGGGAGATGATTATTACGCCCGTAGTGATTGGAAGGGTTCAAAAGAATTAGACGGAGGTGTATTATTCACCCAGTTCTCCCATTTCATAGACATCATGTATTGGATTTTCGGGGATATTACCGATATCAAATCCACTTTTTCCAATTTTGCGCATGCGCACAATACCGAATTCGAGGATAGCGGTACGGTAACCTTTACATTCCTTGACGGCTCCTTAGGTTCCCTCATTTTCACGACGGGGGTTTGGGGCAAAAACATGGAGTCCAGCATTACGGTAACGGGCGCCAAGGGAAGTATTAAAGTAGGCGGCCAGTATATGGACAAGGTAGAGTATTGCCACGTAGAGAATTATGAAATGCCGGAACTCCCTCCTACCAACCCGCCTAATGATTATGGCCCCTACAAGGGTTCCGCGGCAAATCATATCCACGTTTTCAAAAACGTAGCGGAGGTATTACGGGGTGAGAAGAAAATCACTACCAATGCTTTGGAAGGCATGAAGGTGACGGAAATCATTGAAAGGATGTATCAGGCGGGATAAACTTGCAGAATTATTGTTATTACTCATTTCCGAATTGCAACCCCGGCTCTTTCATTCGGTCATTAGAATTTGTATATTCATACTTATCATTACGAACAAAAACCATTTAGCGTCATGTATGAAATCAAATTCCTGCCCATTATCGTAGCGGCATTAATTCCTACCATTATGGGTTTCATTTACTACAATCCTGCCGTAATGGGAAAGGCATGGATGAATTCCATGGGAAAAACCGAGAAGGAACTGCAGGAGGGATTCAATTTCCCGGTGGTAATGCTCATTAGTTTGGTGCTCGCCTTCTTCCTATCCTTTTTCTTGGATACCACCATTGAATTAAGCCATAAAACGGTGGAAAACGGTGAATTGATTTTCGGTAGCACCCATACTTTCGGGCATGGTGCGTTCCATGGAATTTTCATTGCCTTAATGACCGGTATTCCGGTATTGGTAACCAATGGAATGTTCGAAAGAAAATCCGCTAAAAATCTTTTGATAAATACCTTGTATTGGGTAGTTACCATTTCCTTGATGTGCGGTTTGTTGGATGCTTGGAATAAGGCACCTTTCTAGTAGCCTACATCTTTATAAAAAGAATTATCCCGAATTTCCGTGTCCTAGGAAATTCGGGATTTTTTATTTTAATATTAATATTCCTGTTTTACCGTTTTTCCGCAATGCGGTTTCCCCTGTCGGGAGAATACCCAATGCCTCGAATTCAAGCGGAAGGATCATTTTTCCGTTCATTCCTAAAACACCAAATACTTTATTTCCTTTCTCGTCCTTTCCTTCAACAAGAATGTAATCCCCTACCCTTCTTTTTATATTAAAAGGAAAACGTTCATTCAATTTACCGGAATTTAAATCAATAATCCCGGCTGAACCAAGACTCTCAAAAGGTAAAACCTCTTTCCGGGGAAAACCTATTTCACCTAAATTAGCGCCTAAGGAAACCGGCTTTCCTTCCTTGGAAAAAACACCTTTCATACCATCCTTTTCAAAGGTAGCGGAAACTTGATCAGTATAAATTTTATCATAAATAGGTTCGCCTATTTTTTTACCGTTAATGGTTAATCCAAACTTTCCTTTAACGATATATGAACCGAAGCGATCTTCTCCTTCAGGAACCGTTTCCATGGGGTCTTTAAGGAAGTCGGAAATACCTCGCATATAATCACCTTCCGCCGGAGGCGTCCCTAATCTTACACCTTGAGGATCAATATAAAATTGATCCATATTTTTAGTAATTACCTTTGCCGCACCATTGAAAAAAGGAAAAGCAAAAACCAGCTGACCGGAAATAAGATATTCACCGTTTTCATTGATATAAGCCAAGCCTTCAACTCCTTGGGGAGCGGGCTTAAATGCTATGCCTTGTTCACCGTCCTCAGGGCGTGTTGATGTTTCATCCGGCTCTAAACGACTAACCGCCACTACAGCCATTCCTTCGGAAAATCCGGAAAAAGAGGACCAAGGTTTATCATTTAATTGATTCCCGTTTTTATCATAGAAATGAAATAAGGGAATTCCTTTTTCCCGGACTAAAATTTTTCCGTTCTCCAGGATTTTAGCACGGTCAAAATTCCCTGAAATCAGTTGCTTCCCCCTTGGGTCTAATACCTCCATTCCCTTCTCCGAAAAAGCTAAAAAATAATCCTTTTCCAAATGTTCAATGGATGAATATTTAGCGGGAACCAAAACATTTCCTGAAGGTTGTTTAATTCCATTTAAAAGCTTTCCGCTAACTTCCTCCACGTAAACATACGGCTTCGCATTTACGCCCGCCATTGCTTGGGTTCTGGACATAAATCTTCCGTCCTTGTAAATAAGTTCTTTTTCGCCATCCTTACAAGACCAAGCTTCCAAGGTCTTATCATAAATAATTTCAGAAAACTCCGCTTCGGAAATTATGGAACCGTCCGTTCCTAAAAGCCCTTTTCCGGGTGCCATTGAGATAAATAATAATCCATTCTTCTCGGCAAAAGGAATTCCGGGAATATTCTGAATTAATACTTTTCCTTTTACATCAATAAACTGGATCCCATCTTTTGTTTTCAATTTAAAAACGCCTTCAGAAAAACAACTTAGATTTATCTTCTCTTTTGTTTTTTGGGAATGGCTTACTTCCCCATCACCATTTATGATAACCCATTCCGTAAATTCAGTAGGTTTTTCACCTCTTTTAATTCCTGTTGAGAATGCTCCTAAATGGCTTTTGAAAATAATACCGGGAATTCTATCACGCCCCTTTCCTTTCAGTCCCGGAATTTTAAATATCTGTTTTCCCTCATTGCTAAAAAACACGGGTTTATCCCCTCTATTCCTTGCAATAAAATAATCGCCTTGCTCTTGATATTTAATTTCATCAAAAACACCGGGATGATCCGGCTTATTGTCATTATTAAAAATGATAAAAGAATATGACCTATCATTTTCCTTTACCAAAATTCCGTTTCCTTCAATAAAATATTCACCGGGTTCAAGGGCGTATTCGGATATCCGCTCCCCCTTGGGAGATAAGAATATCACTTTTCCATTTTCCAAATACCAGAAACCTTGATTCCTAAAATCATGAATTTTCCTTGAGTCCTCCTTGGGTTCCACCAACCATTCGGCATTATTAGGCAATTCAATTTGGGCACAAAGACAAGAGCATACAAAAAGAAGTAAGGTTATGAGCCGGAATTTTTTCATCTTCGCAATTGTTGGACAATTCAAAATACTAACGGATATACTTAATTCCCATTCAGCAATCTGCTCTCAAAGCATAA
>JAHDDF010000171.1 GCA_020629475.1 Saprospiraceae bacterium | reverse complement strand
CAAATTGCCTTCAAATCATTGTATGCCTCTCCGAGGCAAAAATACCCTTAAGATTATTTGTCAATATAGCTAGACGTTAGAGGAATTTGATGTTATATAACAAAGTGACATCCTACTTTTAAAATTGTACATTTTACGTCCGAATTTTCAATTAATTGACACATTTGAATGCAGTAACAAAACTGCTTGGTTCAACCTAAATCAATTTACCGGTGGTGGAGGTGGCGGCGGAGAAGGAAAAGGATCATTCAACCAAAGTCTTCCTTTGAACAATTGAATAATGAAATCCCTATCGTTCGTTTTTAATTTTGAATATGGTTTATTGAAAATTTGATTTGAAATATCACTGCGGTATTCGTGGATGATTTTAAAAATGTTTCTAAGGGCAGGATATATTCTCCTTTTATCTTGGACCGCATCGTGAACAATTCTGATTACATGATCCGTATAATGAAATGACTTCCCATTATACTCCTCTGTTTTTATTTTGGGTAAATCATATCCATTATTTCGGTTTTGCAATGCCGCCATAAAATTTATTGTAATACTAGAAGCATTGTAAGGCTCGCCTTTCATTAAATATTCACCCTTCTGATTTATCAATATACTAATAAAGGTAGACGGGGCTATTATCCTAGGATCATCACCGAATACCTTTTCCGGAGGAAGGGCGTATTCTCCTTCCTCGTGCAAACGAAATAGTGAGTCCAGTGCTTGGGAATAATATTCCGTTTCAGGATATAAAATGAGGTATTCTTGATAATCCTCTACTGTAGAAAATTCCAAGAAGGGATCAGGTTTTGAGCAAGAGACTAGACCTATTACTAAAAGCAAGAATAAACCATTGGTTAATTTCATTACAGGCTTAGATTTTCTCCTTGTAAATTGCTCAACCTTCCTTCATTATCAAATGAGGCGACAACCGCTTTTCCGTCTAATTCAGCACGGATAATATCCGTTTCAATTCCCTCAATATTTTCAAAACCCCTTGAGCGTAAATAATGAATTAAGAGCATGTTTAAAATTTAGTAATTGGTCTGCGAAGCTCACTTTTCCGCTTACTCTTCGTTGAAAAACCGGGCTTGATAGCCCTGCTATCATCCCAATTTTTCGCCTCGATTAATCAAAAAATTGATACTTCTCGACATAATTGCCAAAATTTAAACATGCTCTAAAGCCGGTTTATGATTCAAGGGTATATTTGAAATTACTTGAGGGAAACGGGTCCATTGCAAAAAATAATATTGCAATGGGGTTTTTATTTTAAGCGGTTTGTCCAGATTTCGAGGTCATTTCCCCTAGGATTCCCCTGACGTGGCTTGGGGACATTTCCATGATTTGGGACATTCGTTGTATTTGTTCAATTTCAGACTTATCAATATGCCCATCGGATGCCGCAACGGCAATAGCGCATTTGATAATAATTTCCTTTCCGTGTTCATTTAATGAGGGCGTAATTGCTTTTAAATAAACGGAAATATCCTGCGGGTTTCTTTCCACTTGCGTAACAAATGCACGAAGCTCATCAAGCGTCATATCATTGTGCCCGAATTTATTGATGATTTTTTGTACCATCAACATTTCATTATCATCAATTACACCATCGGCAAGCATAATTTTCACCATACAATGACGCATTGCCTTTTCATATTGGGATTGGAATTGGTTCATTCCTTGGTTAGGGCGATAATCCAAAACACGGGAAACAAAAGTTCCTCTACAAGATTGGCATTCTACATAATCGCCCGCATCGCCTAACGGAATAAGCGGGATGAAATAAAGGGTAAAGAATTTTTTTACCTTTTTGTGAACGTAAGGACGTTGTGCAGCACATTGAGGACAGGTAAACTGCCCGGTTTTTACCGTGGATTTAATTCCACGCGTACCAAAGATAATCATGAGGTTGACTATTGAAGTTACTGAATCAAAAAAGACACTTTATTGCTTACAATCAGCAAATTAAGCATCCGAATTTTACTAAAGATAGAAATATTTTTACCTAAATAATCCCATTCAAGAAGAGAAAAATAAAAACGCGTAAGAACAATATCCTTACGCGTTTTTATCAAAATAGGAAAATCATTAAAGCCGTCACCTAATAAATTGGACATCGGCATCCGGAACCGAGACGGTGTTCGTGGTAGTACAACCGTTTTCATCGGTAATGGTAACCGTATAATCCGTGCCCGGTTGGAGGGTTGTGGCAATCGAATCCGTTTCCGAATTGGACCAGAGGAAATCATACCATTGGGTTCCGCCATCAGGATGGACTATTGCCGTAGCGTCCTCTCCGTAACAAACCTGATCCGGGTCAAACTCCATCGTGGACGTTAATAAAGGCGGCTCCGGTACAAAGATGGAATCTACCTCTTCACAGCCATTGTCAGCGGTAACGGTTACATAGTGCCATCCGGGGCCCACCCCTGAATAAATGGAATCACTAGAAACGCCATCCCAATCGAAAGTATAAGGATAAGCACCACCCGAAACTTCAGCGGCTAGGGTTGCCGTTTCACCAAAGCAATCAATGGAATCTTGGTGAATGGAATCAATATCAGGATTGGTAAGCGTAGTAATCATAATATATCCTTCAACATTACCTCCTGTTTCTCCACTAAAGAAATTATATATACCACCATCAATTTGAAGTATATAATCCGTGTTCGCTTCTAAGTTTTCATACGTGAAGGAATAATTGTTCGGCCAGGTATGATTACAACCATCAAATGATTCACAATCCACGAGGTTATCCGGATTATTATCACAAGGTGTGGAGTCCTCGTACAAGGAATATCCCCAACCGTCTTGGGGTAATCCAAGGCTACATGGAGCAAGAAGAGGATTGCCATCATCATATGCCACATCAAAAATAGAAACCGTTATGGAACCACCGTTACAATCCGAAGTAAAGGAGAAATAAATCGAATGCTCAGGATTACCGGAGCCACCATCAATAGTAGCACCACACTCCGCATAGCCGGGTTCACCCGCATCAAGATCTTCCCCGTCTGCACCATCGGTATCCCAACAATAAGCTACGTTTGGTTCCATAAATATGGCGTTCAAACAGCTATTCGCACCACATTGCTCAGAAACGCAGAGATCAAAATTCTCATCAAAATCATCACCTCCTCCACCAAATACTTGGAGCCATACCTTATCTCCGGGAGGAGCGGATACCTCAAAGCTTACTTGGTTGCCGTTTAATTCGGCTTCACAATCAAAGGGTGTCAGTTCACCGCACCCGTTCCCGGTATAAGCCACTACGGTTACGTCTGAACCGGAAAATAATCCGCTATCGTCATTGGCCTCCACTAGAGACAATCCCGATGAAGGCGAAGTATAGCAATACCAAGTATCTCCACAATTTCCGTTAGGATTACATCCTTGGACATAAGCGTCATTAACTGAAATTGTAGGCTGTCCGTAATTTTCATTTAGCCAAATTCCTCCACCAATAAAACAGGATTCATCTTGTACCGTGATTTCGATGGCATCCACACATTCATTGTTCGGTGGTTCAACGTCGCCGGCACCGCCGGTTCCATAATTCGGGAAGGGATCCAATAGCGTAATATCAAACAAGCCTTCCCCTAGATTATCCCAAGAATCAACTTGGATATAATAGGTTTGTCCGGGAATCATACAGTTTACCAAGGCATTAATAGTACCCAAGTTTACGCCATCTACTGCGGTTAATTCCGTAAATGTTCCCGTACAATCCGAAGAGGATGAGAAAACGTGGAATTCGGGTACCCACCCGTCTGCATCAACCGTAATATCCATTTGTCCGGACGGTGGAGCGATAAACTCATACCAGACGGTATGGTCAGCGTAAGTTCCTTGTCCGGGTTCGAGCGGCTCCACATTAGCACACTCATTGGTTTCATTGGTAAGCGTGGTATAAGTAGTACCAAAATCAAAGGCATCACAGATATCATTGTTGTATGGGAAGGTAGTCGTTCCTCCTTGGTCAATGATGTCGATGGTAAATGTTCCGTCCGTTTCCGCGAAGGAACCATCCACTTGGATAAAGTAGGTTTGACCGGGAACCAAACAGGTCAATTCAAGGTCCTCGTCATAGAATCCGATTCCAAGCCCATCCCATGCGGATTCCAATTCCACGAAAATTCCATTACAGGTATTATCGGAAGTATAATAAACGGCAAGTTGAAGGTCAATATCATTGGATGCTTGATCCGCGTCAATGAGGACATTACCCGATGCCGGGGCTTGGAAAGTAAACCAGACGGTAGAATCCAAACCGAAAGCATCCGGATCATATTCCCCGGGCTCAACAGTAGCACAGAGATTTGAATATTCAACGCCATCACTAATGGAACCTCCGTTCGGAACAGGTCCTAGTGCCGCGGCATCACAAACATTATCATTGAAGGGGAATAGTCCGGTTCCGTCATCCACGATTTCAATGGTAAAATATCCTTCAATTCCACCTATTAAATCATCCGCACCGTCGACTTGGAGATAATAAGTTTCCCCGGGTGTTAAACAGGTCACACTCATTGAATTATCGTAAGACAGCAATGGATCATTCGATACGATTTCCGTCATCGTCCCGTTACAAGTGCCGTCAGAAGAAACATAAACCGCAGCTTGGATATTAATTCCACCATCGTTTTGGTAACCCGGTGCCGTATAATCTTGACTAGTCAGGTTTATGGTAACATTAGAAGAAGTAAGTGCGCCCGGATGATTAGGTGCCGTAAAGGTAAACCACACTGTTTGATCTATCCCGAATGGCTCCGGCTCACCCATCTCCGTATCCGCACAGAAATTATAGTAGTAATTGCCGTCATTAATGGAGCCACCAACAGGAACCGTTCCTAGATTAATCTGCTCACAAATATCGTTGTTCGGAGCGGCGGGGTCGGCTAGGATTGAAGTAACCGTAATATCAAAGTTACCTTGCCCGGTACCGATATCACCTACAAATAATGTGGCACCGTCCACCATGATATAATAGGTAGTAGAAGGCTCCAAACAATACACTTCAAGTGTTTCATCAAAACCTAATGAACCTAGGTGATCGGTTAGTTCGTAATCAGAACCTAATTCCGATAATGCCCCATTACAGGTTCCATCGGAGGACTCGAATAATGCCAATTGAAGGGAAACAGCGTCAAAGTCAAAGTTGAATGGATCAAGGATGGACCAAAATTCACTTTCCGCGAAAATCTCGACCGCGTGGGTTTGTGTTCCGGGAGGCGTGGTAAACTCATACCAAACCGTATAGTCCGTTCCGAATGCACTCACCGGAGGGTCACCGATATTATTGGCACAAAGGTTATTCTGATCAACGGAAGTTAGGGAGCTACCAACCGCTCCTAGAGTTCCCATATCTACCGCATCGCAAATAAGGTCATTCAAGGATAAATTCGGAAGTGTCGGGATTTCCGTAATGGTAATATTAAAGTTACCGAAATCCTGTTCCAAGTCCACCAATGGCACATCATCCTCTTCACCATCGACAAGGAGGAAATATTCCTCTCCCGGGGTTAAACAGTATACTTCATCCAATTCCGAGTTTAAGGAAAGGAATCCGTCATCCGTTTGGATTTCAGCCCATTGCCCTGTACAATCACCGGTAGAGGAACCGTAAAGTGCTATCTGGACATTGATATCATCAGTACCTGAATTAACCACGATGTTTACGGAACCTTCCGCGGGTGCGGTAAAGGAAAACCATGTAGTATGTTCCGTATCAAACCCGACGGGTTGTGGTTCATTGTCGTCATCCGCACAGTAGTTATTGTATAATGTACCGGTTCCGCCAACACTACCGCCGGTAGGATCTCCCAAGGCAATCGCGTCACATGGTTCATTATTCCCTGTAGGTGGTGTTTGATTCACCTCGGCAATTTCGATAATAAATTCCCCTTCAATGAAATCTTGGGCTAAAAGACCCGAACCATTACCATCCACCATCAGGTAATAGGTTTCACCCGGCGTCAAGCATTCCACACGCATGAACTCATCATTCAATTCATCATCCAATCCAATTCCTCCTAGGGTATTATCATTACTCAGGGGTCCGGAATCGGATTCAGCCGCGACCGTTCCGTCAGGTTGGACGAAGACGTTGAGGTTTAAGTCGTTTTGGTTTTGGGACGGTGTCCCACCGCATGTCAATCCCGCGGTTTCAAACACCGCAAGTTCAAGGCGGATGGCATCCTCGTAAATCGGGACAAGGGCACAAGTAGATTCAAGGATATTCCTTGCCCAAATATCCACCACCCCTGAAGGTGGTGCAACGAAGGAGTACCAAACCCCTTGGTCATTACCCCAACCAAAACCGATGGGCTCGAAGAGGTTTTCCGCACAGTGATTACTTTGCCCGGTAAGGGTAGTGACGGTAGTGGTTGGAGTTCCCAATGAAATGGCATCACAAACATCATCGTTGGGTGCAGGTGGATCATTCAAGTCCGTTATGGTAAGATTGAAGTATCCTTCGGTTCCGTCAATAGAGAGGTTCAGGATATCTACAAGAAGGGCATTATCGTCCCCATCGATAAATATCCAATAAGGATCACCGGGAGTCAAGCACCGAACATCCAATTCTTCAGAGAATACATCCAAGCAAGGGAGTAGTAAACTATATTCTTGTTCTATTAACTCAATTGTACCCGTACAAGTATTATCACTTGTTCCATAAACCGCGATTTGGATATCGATATCCTCATAATCCGTCGGAGAGAAAATATTCGCTGTGGACTCCGCGTAAATTCCTACGGAACCACTCGGAGGTGCGGTAAACTGGAACCATACACCCTGCTGCTCGGTGGGATCGATGCTCCAATCACCGATTACCGGAGGATCATTGGTGTTGGTTGCACAGACATTGGATTGCTGCAATGGGACATTAATAGGGAATGTACCACCGAGGTTTTCGGCATCACAAATTTGATCCCCGGATTGGACGACCCCATTATCGTAAATTCCTATTCCGAATTCCCCATGCTCCTCATCAAATAGATTCAAGGGATCCAACGGGGAACTTCCACCATCAACCATTACATAGTATGTTGTATTGGGTTCAGGGCATTCCAGGAAAATGGTTTCGTTATTGGATAAATCAATAAAGTCATCGGAGTCCCCTACCTCAGAAATAGTACCGGTGCAGGCTCCGTTAGAGGTAGTAACTAAAACAGCCTCAACCAAAAGGTCACCAAATGTACCACCAAGGGCCCCATCCGATTCAAACTCAAAGGTAAGAGCCGTACCTACCTGCGGACCTGTGGTAAAAGAAAACCAAACGCCTGACTCATTAGAAAAATTACTTGGGTTATAATCACCATTGCCCGTACCCGTGGCACAAACGTTATTATAAATGTAATTATTCTCATTCCCTAACTGTCCTCCAAAAGGAATTGTACCTAAATCAATGGCATCACAGATAAAATCATTATTTTGATTAAAAAGAGAGCCTGTGGTAGTAATTGTAAAATTACATGTAGCCGTACTCGCTCCTCCGACATTTATATTGTACGTTGCTGCACCTGCAGCCGGGACGGCAAAGTTTTGACAATTTTGAGTAAGACAGGATTCACTCACAATACATGCCCCTCCATCATCCTCGAACGCCCTTAAGCAAACCTGGAGAGTTGCAGGAAGCGCACAATCAAAATCCTCATTGTATTGTGTGTTCGGCGGATCCGTAAAGCATATCCCTGCTTGAGGATATGTGGTATATCCTTGTCCCGCTATTTGAACCCTCCAATGAGGGTCTGGAGAACCACCGAATATACCATCATCACAGGTTGTACTTGAAGAACCACTGTTAATTCTTACTTGTACATTTGCTTGCCCCATTAATCCATTTATCGAAATCAAAAAAACAATCGACAAAAGGAATAAGGCTCTGAAAAATGAGCGGTTAGGTAGATTTTGCATAATTTGTCATAGTTCCAACCTTGTAAATATAGCACTTCATTGGTGCCTTAAAGCAGGGAGGAACGTTAATTTTGTAGTGTTTCTTACCATTCAACCAATAAATGCGGACAATTTTATCAAAACTTGTCACTGAACTTTCCAAACCAATTGTAGCCATTTTCCTTTTTCTAGGCTTAGGTGTTTTTTGGAGGAAGAAAAAATGGGGTAAGCGATTTCTATGGATTTCGGTAGTCCTCTTCCTTCTTTTTACCAATCCTTTTTTCTTTGGTTGTGTCGCTAGATTTTGGGAAGGGAAACCGCCAAAAATAGAAGAAATCGAAAGGCATGATTTCTTAGTTCTCCTAGGAGGATTTACCCAACAAGGAAAACAAACCGGTAATCGGTTTTTCATCAGTGAAAGAGGAAATAGGCTCATGGGCGCCCTTGAACTCATGAATGAAGGTAAGGCGGATAAATTATTGATTTCCGGTGGTTCAGGAACCCTGTGGAAAACGGAAACACCCGAAGCGGATTATGTGGCAAACTTCCTGGTTAGAACCGGGATACCCGACTCATTGATCATTAGGGAAAACCAATCCGTAAATACCTTTGAAAATGGTTTATTTACCGCAAAATGGTTGAAGGAGAATCATCCGGAAGCCTCGGTTATTTTAGTGACATCAGCGTTCCATATGCCCAGGGCAAAAAGGGTGTTCGAAAAACAAGGAGTTAAAGTAAGCCCCTTTGCGGTTGATCACCTTCAATTCGACTTTGACAGACCCACCCACATTTTCGTTCCCGGAGCTGAATATTTAAAAAGATGGGAGGTCTTTATCAAGGAATGGATTGGGATTACCGTCTATAAATTGAAGGGGGAAATTTAATTAATTTAGGCTCTGATAGGCAATCGTGTTGCTGTCTCAATTTGATGCATTTGACTAAAAATCAAGATGTTAGATATTAGACACTAGACGTTAGACTCCGTTCTGTTACTTTAGTAAACAACTGTCTAATGTCTAACTGTACTGACATTTAAACTTAAGGACAAAAGAACTGCGGGTTAAGAGCAAAAGGAAATATAACAGGTCGCACCTATGGCGCTTAATTTTAGGCTCTGATAGGCAATCGTGTTGCTGTCTCAGTTTGATGCATTTGACTAAAA
>JAHDDF010000704.1 GCA_020629475.1 Saprospiraceae bacterium | reverse complement strand
TCCAATGTCATTTATTTTTTCTCCCGAGGGCTACACCCTCGGCTTTGCCTGTGTCCGTCGTTTCGAATTTCTACGTTTCACCAAACGATTTATGATGTTTTTTCTTATTTATAAGCAAAAACATCCACGAAGTCCGTCCGGCGTTTTACTACGGCAAAAATCCTGGCTACCAATTTATTCTTTATCGCATTGTAAATGGAACCCGGCGGTTTCCCACGCTTGGTCATTCTATCGTAATAGCTTTTTAGTTGGGCGTCATGGGTGATGGCGGAAATTGCCGCATTCGCGAGTATGGCCTTTATCGTCCGGTTACCCCTTTGACTAACCCTATCCCTGCCCTTGTGTTTTCCCGAGCGGTTCGGGAAAGGGGCGATTCCGCAATAACAAGCGAACTTTCTGGCATTCATCCCGAACCTACGGAAGTTGTCCGTGAACGCGAGCACGTATGCCGCCGTCACGGGACCCACTCCCGTAACCGTACGGACCAACCTTTCGTTTTCCTTCAACGAGTCGTCCTCCTTGATAATGGACGCTATCATCCGGTTAATCTTACGGATACCCGCCCGGTAAATGGAAAGTAGTTCCTCCGTCACTTCCTTGACCGAAGCGATGTCATCTTCATTCAAACCCGTACGGGCAACTTTACGATCCTGTAGCAAGGATACCTTTTGCTTTACGAGTAAGGCACGTTTAGACAATAAATGCTTGATACGTACGCAATTCGCGTCAGCAGGAACGGACGGGGTTAATTCCTCCCGATGGAGATACGCGTAATCGCAAATCCCCATACTATCCGATTTGTCGTCCTTCCCCCGCTTTAATCGGAGATGTCCCGATATCCTTGAAGGGCATTCCTCCAAATAGGGGCAACCCTTACCGAATAGGTATTTACATAAGACTTTGGAATAAGAACCCGTATTCTCGAAACAAAAGAACCAAGTCTCCCTTTCCGATTCCGTTATATCCGACAAGGCCAACAGCATCTTATCGAAACCCGGTCCCTCGTTGTCATACCTTCCCAAGTAAAAGGAAACCTTCCCTTTTCGATAAGACACGTCCACCCAATCCTTTGAAACGTCGATTCCAACAATTAATCCGTAACTTTCCATCCGTAATTTTTTTGGATTACCACCCGGTCCTTTAATAGGCCCTCACGCCTGAATTTCTACTTGGTGACTAATCCGATTAAGAAGGCAGGGGACTTTTTCGAAACATGGGACCCTATCCCGGACCTGAAGTAGTTCACCCCTGCCTTCGTTTTATTTTTCCACAAAATCGATGTTAGCCTGACAAAAGAAAAAAGAAGCAAAAAAGAAAATTATACATGATGATAATGATAATGTATCCTTCTTTTCTCTTTTACTAATCTAAAGGACCTCAAAATCGAAAGGTCGGAACGACCGGCACACGTATAGCATAGGGTGAAGCCCTATGCGCTCATACCGGTGCCACATCAAACGAAAA
>JAHDDF010000703.1 GCA_020629475.1 Saprospiraceae bacterium | reverse complement strand
CGAATGACGAATGACGAATGACGAATGACGAATGACGAATGACGAATGACGAATTAAGTTGCTATTTCTTGGTCATTTTTCATTTTTAATTGTTCATTTTTAATTCTCAATACACCCACTCATCGCGGTATTCAAGGAATATGTGGGCGGTATTTTCCGCATCATCGAATGCACGGTGACGGGTTCCTTCGAATTCACGTCCTTCCATCCGGAGTGCCTTATCCAATCCGACTTGCTTGGATAATCTTTTTAGTTCCTTGTATTGACGTTTAATATCAATGGAACCTTCGATCCAATAGGAATCCAAATCATGTAATTTGCAATCGTTGATGAGCATTTCCGGGTCGAATTTTCCCCAAGAGAATAGCTTGAAGTCCTTGTCCTCAAAATCTCCGCACCAGTTGTGGAATTGATCCAATACGATATCAAAGGATTTCGCACGGTCAATTTGGTCTTGGGAAATAGAAGTAAGCTCCTTACAATATGCCGAAAGGATAGGGTTAAGTTTCGGTTTTATGAACCGGTTGTACTCCCCGGTGAGTTCACCGTAACCATTAAAACGTAGGGCACCTATTTCGATAACCTCGCTTCGTTTGCCAAGGGCATCCCCTTGCCAGCATGTCGCCTCTAAATCGTAAACGATAAAGTTCATGGTAGGTAAACGGGTTTTGTATGGGATATTGTTTCGGAAGTTAAACAAAAAATGCCCTTCCCGCATGCGGGAAAGGCATTTCTATTTTTTTATCGATGAGAATTACTTGGCGTCAGCGTAACGCTTCGCTACCGCATCCCAATTGATAACGTTGAAGAACGCGCCCACGTAATCGGGACGACGGTTCTGGTAGTTCAGGTAGTATGCGTGCTCCCATACGTCCAATCCAAGGATAGGCGTACCTTTTTCCTCGGCGATATCCATCAATGGATTATCCTGGTTCGGGGAAGAAGTAACCGCTAGGGAACCATCTCCTTTAACGATTAACCAAGCCCAACCGGAACCGAAACGGGTTTTTGCCGCTGCGGAGAAAGCCTCCTTGAAAGCGTCAAAAGAACCGAAAGCGGAATCGATAGCCGCGCCTAGGTCGCCGGAAGGATTTCCTCCGCCGTTAGGGGACATTACGGACCAGAAAAGGGAGTGGTTATAGTAACCGCCACCGTTATTGCGAACGCCTGCACCGTGAGCGGAAACGCCTGCAAGGATGTCCTCGATGGACTTGCCTTCAAGGTCGGTACCTTCGATTGCAGCGTTTAAATTGTTGGTGTAGCCGTTGTGGTGTTTGCCGTGGTGGATTTCCATCGTACGAGCATCGATATGTGGTTCCAATGCATCGTGAGCGTAGGGAAGATCAGGTAATTTGAAAGCCATGGTGGTTCGAATTTTTTGATTAGAAGGGAATCCGTATTGCTATTTGGATTCGTTTTAAATAAGAACAATGCCTTAGCTAAAAGGTTGTGCAAAAGTAGGAA
>JAHDDF010000170.1 GCA_020629475.1 Saprospiraceae bacterium | reverse complement strand
CGACCTGTTATATTTCCTTTTGCTATTAACCCGCAGTTCTTTTGTCCTTAAGTTTAAATGTCAGTACATCTAACGTCTTACATCTAGAAAAAGAACCACATACTTACCTAGCCAACCAAATTTTTTACCTCCGGGAACGATTTTTAACCCAAGGCGTGTTATTCGGGTACAGCAAAACCAAACGGATATGACGAATGCCCAATCCCGGCCCGTTCTTCTTGTATTGGATTTAGATGAAACCTTGGTTCATGCCTCGGAAAAGGAATTAGGTTATCCGCCCGCCTTTGAGGTCTTTGGATATCCCGTATACCCTAGACCGTTCCTAGAGAAATTCCTCCTGGAAATGTCCAAGCACTTTAGCTTGGGAATATGGTCATCCGCGGGTGATCCCTACGTGGAATGCGTAGCGGAAAAAATAAAACCCGAGGGCGTGAATTTCGAATTCGTTTGGGGTAACTCCAGATGTACTTTCCGAAGGAACATTAAGTTGGATGGCTACGGGTATTACGAAAACGTTTATGAACACCAACATTACGTTAAGCCGCTCAAAAAACTCAAGAAGAAAGGCTACGATCTTCAAAGAATGCTAATAGTGGATGATTCCCCGCATAAATGCTCCGATAATTACGGCAATGCGATATATCCTAGACCTTTTGAAGGGGATCCTTATGACAATGAATTATTGCTGTTGATGGAGTACCTGCTCAGTCTTAAGGATAAGCCGAACTTAAGAAAGATTGAAAAAAGGAAATGGCGGGACTCCTTTCAATTTCGCTAGTGGGTTAATCCACTAGTAGACCCATTTGTAAGATTTGGTCAATTTAAGTACAGGAGTAATGTTAGTTTAACATTTACCCGACGTATCTTCATGTTGATTTTTTGTAAACACACCGGTTCAAATCAACATGAAGATACGCCTAACCATTCTAGCCCTTTTGTGTTTCGGATGCCTTCTCCAAGCACAAAATACTTTCGTTTATTTCCATAATAATTCCGACTTAAACTATACGGTAAGTACTACCTCAACCGCCCATCCCGATGATTGGGACGGATTCAACGGAAGCATTATACCCTTGGAACCCCAAAAACAAATGATCCGATTTACCAGGGATTGGGTCGGTTCCACATCTTCCGCTAATATTTATTACATCACCACCACGCTTACCTTTCCTACAGGAGAAACGCTTGAACTTCAAATTGAAATGGATGTCGAGGCGTACGATTTCTTCTCTAACCCATTACCTGAAATTAACTTCAGGCATTCCGCAGGCGGTACCGCAATTCCCGTTCATTCTTGGAAAAACGATAATACCATTTACGAGGAAAATACGTTTACCGTAAACGGTAAGGATTATATCCTGAGGTACCAGTCGTATTCCACCGTCCCCGATGGTGGACTGTACGATGACGTCCTTTACTCCATTTACGACGCGGACGATACACCCTATCTGGTAGACCCCGCTGACCTTACCAATCCGGATGTATTTAATGTCATGTCCTACAACGTATTCATGCGTCCTACCACGCTTTTTCCTAATGACGATCAAGCAACACGTGCCAACCATATAGCGGATTATGTCCATGATATGGATGCGATTATACTCCAAGAGGTTTTTGACAATCCCACGCGAGCGACTTTACTGGCTGAATTAGCGGCGGAATACCCCTACCAGACTTCAGTAGTGGATGATACTTCTAATCCCTTAGAGGATGGTGGTGTGGTCATCGTTTCGCGCTGGCCATTTGACAATGAGGATCAGCTTCTTTGGGGAACGACTTGCTACGAGGATGATTGCACGGCGAATAAAGGCGTGAAATACGCCCGCATCAATAAACTAGGAAAATACTACCACGTATTCGGGACACACATGGATGCTTTCAACAAGGTGGAGGACGTGGATACCCGAAAACAACAACTTGTAATGTGGAAGAATTACATCGATTCCAAGTCCATTCCCACAACGGAACCTGTACTAATGGGCGGTGATTTTAACGTTGATAAATTCGCTAATAAACTAGGGGAGTATGATACCCTTTTCGGAAACTTTGCGGCAATAGAGCCGATTTTCCTCGGGTATTCTAGTTCTTGGGACCCTACGTTTAACCTGTATAATTTCGGGGAACCATACGATCCTGAATTTTTGGATTACGTTTTTGATCAGTCCGAGCATCTCCCGGCGGATGTCAGAACCAATGATTGCCTCATCATGCGTTCCAACCACATTGATATGTGGCGCATCTTTGACCTTTCGGATCATTACGCCATTTGGGGGAGATTTGAGTTCCCGGCACTCCCTGTTGAGTGGGGGTATTTTAATGCGGATTATCGCTCGGATTCCGGCGATGCGATATTAAAATGGCAAACCATAACGGAAACGGAAAATGATAAATTTATTATCGAGTATTCCGCGGACGGATTTAATTTCAGGAATATCGGTGAAGTATCGGGAGCCGGAGAATCCGCGCTGCCCTTGGATTATTCGTTTATTCACTCCGATCCGGACGAAGGCAGGAATTATTACCGGATTCGTCAAGTGGATTTTAATGGTACAAATGATGTTTCCGAAATTAAAGTAGTTGTGGTTGCCACCAATAATTCCGCATCTGTTTTTCCGAACCCTATCAAAAAGGGTCAAGCCATTTTCGTTCAAGGACTAGGGCAAGAACCGGTTTATGCGGAACTATTCGATTTGCTGGGAAGACCTCTTTATCAAGGGGAATTGTCTCTTGAAAATGATTATATCGATACGGGAGATTTGATTTCAGGTACTTATGTTCTAAGGTTGTACAGAAATGATGCTTCCTTTCAATCCCTAAAGGTAAGGGTGGAATAATTTATAGAGTAGAAGCCATTTCAAAATACAAAAACATTTTTGAGATGGCTTCTAGAAACCCGGTAATGCAGCATAATGGGACTTTTACTAATTTTAGTAAAAAGACATCCCATGAAAATCATCCACCTATCCCTACTAATTCTTCTTTTTCCTGTATTATTATTTGCAGGACAGCTTTCTACGGAAAAAAATGATACCCTTCTTCAATGGTGGTTTCCCTTGGAGGTATCCGAAGTATTGGAATTAAAATACAAAAAGGATGCACTCTCCGATTTCGTATTTGATTTCTCTAAAGGATATGCCTTTCCTGATTCCGAAAATGAAATTTTGGATAAACTCCCTTCCTCCTATTTTTTATATGCTTCATATTACGAAGGAGAGATCAAATGTAAGGTGGTTTCAAATACCCGTTTGGACTTGAATTTTTTGGAGGTAGGGAAAAACGAGTACTATCTACAGGTCTTGGATACGGATCAAGAACTCAAGGAAGAAGCAAGAATATATTACAAGGGAAAAGCACTTGAATGGGACCCGATTCGTAATGCCTTTAAAATGGGAAAACCCAAGTACCTTGAGCATTTAGAGGTAAGGACGGAGACCAGAAGTGAATGGTTTTATTGGTCCAAAAAGAATATGAGATACCACTATAGGGGAAATAAAT
The DNA here is from genome assembly GCA_020629475.1 of Saprospiraceae bacterium. Classification (GTDB taxonomy): domain Bacteria; phylum Bacteroidota; class Bacteroidia; order Chitinophagales; family Saprospiraceae; genus JAHDCE01. The sequence continues at coordinate 5,605 of JAHDDF010000170.1, read as the reverse complement.
TCCGTTATTTTTTTAAAAGAAAATTCCCCTCGTTTTTTATCCGGAACGGAAAAAAGGTAGGACGGTTCTTCAAGAAAAAGCATTCCATAAGAACTAATTTCCAAAATAAAATGACGGGCTATATCATTACGGATAAGCCCAAATACAGACTCGGGGATTCCTTGCGTTTAACCGCATGGTTTACCGACCTTAAAGCAAATCCTTGGAAAGAGCCAATTCCTTTCTATTTCGGGGAACTCAATAATTGGAGTCGAGGATTAAAAGACACCTTAATTCAAGGAACCATATATCCTGAAAAGCCCGGACGGTATCAATTTTCAGGGCATTTAGGAGACTCTTTGGAATGGGATAAACCCTATGGTTTTTATTTCAATTTTGCAAAAGGCAAATACAATTGGAATAAACTAAAATCCATTAAGATTGAAGATTATGAATTGGATGACGTAAAATTCAATTGTACCATAGAGGAAGAACCTGTCGATTCCATAAATCGAATTAAAATTAGTCCGTCAGCAAAATATACTACAGGAGAAGTAGTACCCGATGCACAATTACGCCTTGCGGTAACGGTTAATAATTGGGCAAGGTTTTATACGGATGGGCAAAGGATTAAAGACACTTTATGGCAGGAGGACATTCCCTTGGCGGCTTTAAAGAATGAATCGATTTATGTTCCGGATTCCTTAATCCCATATGGAGGAATGAATATTTCCGTTGATGCGGAGATATATACCTATTCGGGAAGTATGGAGGCTTTTTCCCAAAGATTCTACGGTTTTTCCGCAGACCTTAAAGCCCCGCAATTCAAGCCTGAAATAAAGCTAGAGGAACGGGAAGGAAAACTATACGCTAAGTATCGGGAGGAAGGTAAGGATGTATCTACCAATGGGATATTGATTTTAAATGGGGCAACAAATAATAAAATGGAATTACCCATTCAATTTCCAATGGAATTGGATGTGTCGCCGAATATTAGTAGGTATGTTTTTAGGAAAGAAAGAGTTGCTCAATATTTTGTTTTGGATAGAAGTAATTCCCAAGTAATGTGTTCAGGACAACGAACCCAAGATTCTCTCCTGATTTCATTTAGCAACCCTAGGGAATTGCCGGTTTTTATAGAATTAATGAAGGACGGAAAAGTAATCGATAATTTATTTTTTAATAAAAAGGAAAAAGAAGTAAAATTAAAAGATAAGTCAAAAGGTACCTATCGGATTTACTATAAATATTATTGGGGTGGATCCATTACCGAAACCCGGGACTTTTCCTTTGATGATAACTTTTTTACGATAGAGATGGAGCAACCGGATAAAGTTGATCCGGGGGCTGAAATCCAAGTAAAATTAAAGGCTACGGACGAAATGGGAAGACCCGTATCTAATGCGGAAATTTCGGCGGTCGCATACAGTGCTAAGTTTAAGTCTAATACACCGGCTGTTGACATACCTAATATATATTCAAGAAAATCACCGGAAAGGAAGAGTAAAAGAAAATGGTTTGAGCTAGAGGGAGTAATACCATATAAATCCGGTAATATTAAGATAGATGAAGAGGTAGAAAAGGAGTTCAATCTAGATGAGAATCTTAACTATAATGTTTTTTATAAATCCAAGAAGAACCCTTCGGTATTCAGGGAAATAGGAAGGGATTCTAGTATTGCGCTTGCCCGTTTTTTCGTTTCCGAAAATAACAAGTATAGAACCATTTACTCCATTCACGCTGATGGAATACCGCTGTACTATGTGGATGCTAAAAATAAGAATGAGACCCTTGTTTTTAATAAAGAAGTCAAGGAGCTTGTCATCCGGACGGAGAGGGAAAAGATTACGGTAAATAACTTTGAATTAAGGAAGGATTCCGTTTTGTTTTACCATGTAAAACTTGAGGACGTATCCAAATATGAAAATATTGATATTCAGGAAATAGGAAAGGATTGGATGCCTTCGGAAATTGATGAACGTAAAAAATATTTGCACTTATCCTTACCCGGAAGAACCTACTTTACCGGAAGTTATAGGGATTACTATTTCCTTGATAAAAATTCCGGTATTGCCTCTAAGCTTTCCTCTAGGAAAAAGAAATATTATCAAGATGAAGAACCTTTTTTAGTTGGACCCTTTTCTCCTGACGCTCCTGTTGCCGTCCAATTAGAAAATGAATACTCATTTGAGGTGAAATTGGATTCCATTAATTGTTGGATACTGTCCGGAAAGGGACGGGCTTCTGAATCGCAATTAAATACCGGTAAGAAATTATTCTCCAAACAACCTGAACTTAATTCCATTTCCGTTCCTAGGCTTTCCGTTAACCCATTCTTACCAAAGAATATTCCTGTTTTATTATCTGAAGTTCCCGACTATGTCAAGGAACGTGAGGAAAAAATGAAAAAATATGAAAAGCTTAGGAGCTTATCAAAATATAAGTCATTTGATGATGGGGATGCCCGCTTGAGATTAAGGTTGCCCTATATCAATGATTTAATTTTAATCGTACTACAAAAGGAGGGCGAAAGTTATTTCTTTAGGAATGGTAATATTGTTTTGGATGAAGCAGGAAACTATTCCATAACCTTGTTGACCCGTCAGGGATATATTGATTTAGGACAAGTAGATATTGAAAAATATTCCACGCTGTATAGAATTATTGATACGGACGAATTAAGAGTACAAATCAATGACTTCGAAAATAAGATGAATTCCATTTTCAAGGATCCCACCATTTGGCAAGAAAGTATCCTAGGCGATCTTTTTGAGGAAATAAAATCCCTTGAAAAAGAGATAGGATTCATTATGGAAGATCTGATTGAAAAACGTGATTCCCTTACTTTAGAAACCAATCAACCCGGATGGATAAACGGGATGGTATTGGAAGAATCCACTGGCGACCCTTTAATTGGCGCAAACATCACCGTGAAAATGAAAAACGGTGAAATCGTAGGAACGATTTCGGATTATGACGGAACATTTAGCCTACATGTTCCTGAAGAGTTTGAAACCGTCGAGGTAAGTTACGTAGGATATAAGACCTTCCGTTTTGCACCGGAGCAATCCAGTTCCAATATCATTTGGATGCAAGAGGAGTTATTAACCGGGTCCGAGGTAGTTGTATCCGCCTCCCGAGCCCAAAGTGCCGTTCTTGAATCCCCGGTTTCGATTGAAGTACTTTCCGCCGAGGATATAAAATTCGAAACTAGGGATGCGAGTTCGTTATTAGCAGGAAAAGTAAGGGGTGTTCAAGTAACAACCGCATCCGGAAGGCCCGGTTCGAGTAGTAGTATTAGAATAAGAGGTGCCGGTTCCATAGATTCATCCAACGCTCCATTGTTCATCGTTGATGGTGTTGAAGTAACATCCAATGTTTACAACAATTTAGATCCCAATAATATTGAATCCATAAATGTTTTAAAGGACGCTGAGGCTACGAATCTATATGGGGCAAGAGCAGCAAACGGAGTAGTGGTAATCAATACCGGCTCCGGCGGAAGTTTCACCAAACTACCGGACTTCAGCCAAGGGCTTACCCCAAAACTCAGGACCAAATTTTCCGATAACGGATATTGGATACCTTCCTTAAGAACGGATGAAAACGGCGAAGCCTATTTTACGGCAATTCTTCCCGAGGACATTTCCGGTTATAATACCGTAGCCGTAGGAATGGACGATAAAAACAGGCTCGGCATTGGAAGCGGTGGTTTTGTGGCAACCAAGGATATCACCGCGGAACTAACCGTGCCCCGTTTCCTCACCCAAGGGGATTCCATTGAAATCTACGGAAGAATCATGAATACCTCAGGGGATTCCATCAACGTAGAAACCGATTTTCAATTAGACGGGAGTTACTTGGCAAGAAGGACCTTCCTCATCGGAAAATCATTAAATGAGGGCACTTTCATTGAAATACCAAGCAGCAAGGATACTCTTGATTTATCCTACGGTGTAACCGCTCCGGGCAGCACGGATGGGGAACGAATTTCCGTTCCTGTCCTTCCCATTGGCTTGGAAACCGTGGAAGGTGAGTTTAAGGTCCTAAAACAAGAGGATGAAATGAATTATCAAAACCGCTTAGGTGGTTCGGTTACGGTTAATTTATACGCGGGTAAAAATCATAGATTAGAATCCACCTTAGAACATTTGAAACGGTACAAGCACGGATGTACGGAGCAAACCTCATCCAAGCTTTTAGCGCTTTTAATGGAAAAGAAAATCAAGGAGTTTAAAGGACAAGAATTCAAGTCGGACGGGCAGGTTCGTAGAATGATCAAAATATTGGAAAAACGCCAATTAAAAGATACGGGTATGTGGAGTTGGTGGAACGGAAAAACCCCTGTTTCATGGACGAGTCTCTACGTTCTGGAAACACTTCAATTCGCCCAAGAAATGGGTTATGAGTCCAAAGCCTTCAAAAAAGGTTTGAATGGTTTGGAGGAGGCACTTTTTCAGGAAGATGCATTTAATATTAGGGCGGCAATTATTTTGGATAAAAATAAACGGGAAAGCTCCTTGGATTCCATTATTGTAAATAAAAGATATGCTTCATCCACCGACTTTTTATTGCAACAAAAATACCTTGCCCAAAAAGGGGAAAAAGTAGATTTCAATAGAATAGATTCCTTATTGGAATACAATGCCTATGGGGCGGCGTATCTTAAAAATGAAAATTCCTATTGGTATTATAACAATACGACACTGACCCTTCTCGCTTGGGACATATTTAAACTAACGGATAAAACCGAATATTTGGATAAGATTGAACAGTGGCTATTGGAGAAAGGAGGGAGCCGTCATTGGGGCAATACGATAAATAATGCACAAGTACTAATTCGCTTGTACGATTTTAATCCAAATGTGGATGCACCCGCACAAGTGGAGGTGAACGGAAAAAAGATAAGTCAATTTCCGTATCGGCTTGAAATTTCGGATAAAGCGATAAATATCAAATCCCTTCAAGGAATGATATATGCGGATTGTTCCGAACGGAAATTCAAGTCGAACCCAAAAGAAAAAAGCAAGTATTTCAAAGTGATGACAAGCCTTAATACCAAGGAGGAAATGGTTAAGTCGCTTGAAAAAGGCAAACCATATACTTTAAAAGTAGAAGTAGATGCCGATAAAGCGGTTTCATATGCTATGTTGGAGGTGTCTATTCCCTCAGGTTGCGGCTACACGGATAAGGAATGGCGAAATAAAGGAAACGGATACCTGGAAACCTTCCGTCAGCACCAAAAGGACCGTGTATTCATCTACTGCGAAAAAATCCCCAAAGGAAAAACTACCTTCAAGGTAGAATTAGAAGCACGCCACGCCGGAAAATTCATACTCAATCCGGCAAGAGTAGAAGATATGTACGTCCCCAGCATTAACGGAAACAACCAAATCCAAACCCTCCGCATCCAACAGTAAGGAGGTCGGACACGACCGACACGCGCAGAACCGGTGGCGTAAGCCCTCGGGGCAAGAAGCACAAAAAAAGGTCGGACACGACCGACACGCGCAGAACCGGGGGCGTAAGCCCTCGGGATAGAACTGAAACCCCTCGAAAAAAGAAGAAATATGAATTTCAAAACAACAATCCTTTTCCTCCTCCTTCTCCTAGGAACCACCTTGTC
>JAHDDF010000169.1 GCA_020629475.1 Saprospiraceae bacterium | reverse complement strand
AACACTTCTTCCATACGCTTGACGTATTTAAAATCAAGCCCTTCCAAGTAACGGGGCTCGATTTCTTCCACGTTTTTACGGTTATCCTCACAAAGGATGATATGCTTTAATCCCGCGCGCTTCGCCGCTAGGATTTTCTCCTTGATTCCACCTACGGGAAGGACTTTACCCCTGAGGGTAATTTCTCCCGTCATGGCAAGATGGGATTTCACTGATTTCCCGGAAAAAGCGGAAGCAAGCGCCGTCATCATGGTAATCCCGGCTGAAGGACCATCCTTGGGAATAGCTCCTGCAGGAACGTGGATATGGACATCCTTCTCCTCAAAAGCGGAAGCATCCAAACCAATTTTCTCCGCGTTTGCCTTAATGAAACTTAGCGCGGTATGGGCGGACTCCTTCATTACGTCACCCAAGTTGCCCGTAAGGGTTAGTTTACCTTTCCCTTTGGTCAAACCTGTTTCAATAAAAAGGATATCACCACCTACTTGTGTCCAAGCAAGCCCAACCGTTACACCGGGAACTTGTTGTTCGGTATACATATCATTGGAGAAAACCTTGGGTCCTAATATCCCTTTGAGTTCTTCCGGTTTTACCTCCGTAGCGAATTCCTCCTCCAAAGCGATGGATTTGGCTTGATTACGCATTACGCCATCAATTTTACGCTTCAAGGAACGTACACCGGATTCACGGGTATAACTTTGAATAATCGATGTCAAAGTTTCCTCTGACATTTCGATTTGCCCTTCCTTAACACCGTGTTCCTCCATGGACTTCGGCATCAAATGACGTTTGGCAATTTCTACCTTCTCCTCTATGGAATAGCCACTAACCTCAATGATTTCCATTCTATCCAACAAGGCGGGTTGAATGGTATTCAAGGAGTTAGAGGTGGCAATGAACAAGACCTTGGATAGGTCGTATTCCAATTCCAAGTAATTATCGTAGAAAGAGGTGTTTTGCTCCGGATCCAATACTTCCAATAGTGCGGAAGACGGATCACCACGGAAATCCTTTCCTACTTTATCAATCTCGTCCAAAATGAAAACGGGATTTGAGGTACCCGCTTTTTTTAAGGAATCAATGATACGTCCTGACCTAGCACCGATATAGGTTTTCCTATGTCCACGGATTTCGGATTCATCATGCAATCCACCCAAAGACATTCTCACGTATTTACGTCCCAATGCCGTTGCCACGGATTTCCCCAAGGAGGTTTTACCCACGCCCGGAGGTCCCACCAAGCAAACGATGGGCGCCTTCATGTCTCCCTTGAGTTTCAAAACCGCCAAATGCTCCAGGATACGTTGCTTCACCTTTTCCAAACCGAAGTGGTCCGAATCAAGGACTTGCTTTACGTTCTTGAGATCAAAATTATCCTCGGAAAACTCATTCCAAGGAAGATCCAGTACGGTTTCCACCCAATTCATCAAGACGGAATACTCCGCGATTTGCGGATTGGTCCTTTGCAATTTCTTGATCTCCCTATCAAAAGCCTTTTGCACTGTCTCGCCCCAGTCTTTATCCTTGGCACGAGCGATAAAGGTTTCAATTTCTTGTTGCTGCGGATTATTCCCCAACTCTTCCTGAATGGTTTTCAACTGCTGATTCAGGAAGTAATCCTTTTGCTGTTTTTCGATATCGTCCCTGACCTTGGAATCAATGCGATCGCGGATTTCCAAGAGTTGCAGCTCGTTGTGCATATGTTTTAGCACCAGCTGCCCCTTATCCATGATATTGTCCAATTCCAACACGCCCTGCTTGGTAGGAACATCCACTTTCAAGTTGGACGCCACGAAGCGAATCAAGAATTTATCGTTCTTGATATTGGTGAGCATCATATTTGCCTCGGAAGGCAAAGCAGGGTTCATCTGGATGATCTTTTCCGCTAATTCCCTGATGGATGCGACCGTTGCTTGGAATTCCATATCATCTTGCGGCGGAAAATCCTCTAAGGGGCGGATTCTTCCTTCCAAGTACGGTTCTTCCTTGATCATTTCCTCCAAGGCAAATCGTTTGCGTCCTTGAAGGATGGCGGTGGTCGTTCCGTCAGGAAGTTTCAGGAGTTTTACCACTTTTGCCACGCAGCCCACATGGAATAAATCATTCACGTCAGGGAATTCCGTATCCAAATCAATTTGGGATATGGCACCTACGAATCTATTCTCATTGTAAGCTTTGGTGACCGCTTTAACGGATTTATCCCTACCTACGGTAATGGGTATGATAAGCCCCGGAAACAGGACGGTATTTTTTAATGCGAGAAGGGGTAATATTTCGGGATATTCCTCATCGGGCGTATCCTCTTCGTTATCATCAATATGAAACATGGTGGGCATGAAGTCCACGTCCTCCTCGTCCATATTTTGAAAGATGATGTCGTCAAACATAAGAAGGTATGGGTTTTATAAATCAACTTGTCAAAATGACAGCCGACCCTCCCGAAAATGTGGTTTTCAAGAGTGGGGGTATAAAGTCAAGTTCCATGCCACCGGAAAATGGTAACACAGGTACCGTCAAAATACCTTAAATGGCATAGAAATGCTTGTTTCTCTTCGGAATATTTAAGTCAAATTGGCAGAAAGCCGCTAGAAGCCGTAAACAATCAAACCGTTTTTCATTCTAGGCTCGAACCAGGTGGATTTAGGCGGAAGCGTCATTCCGGAATCGGTGATTTCAAGAAACTCCTCCCAAGTAACCGGTGGCAAAATAAATGCTACACGGTTCGGGAAAGCTTCCAATCTTTCACGGACACCTTCGATTCCCCTTGGTCCTTCAATGTATTTTACGCGCCTGTCCGTTTTGATATCCTCGACGGAAAAAACATTCGCTAGTACTTCCTCGTTGAGGAGGTTTACGTCCAAACGGTCAACGGTAGTCTTATATTTCTTAAGGATTTCCGGCCGCCATTTCATGGAGAACCATTCCTCGTCCCTCACCATGATTACCTCATGCTTACCTTCCGGACGGCGTGGTTCCTCTAGGAGGGTAATATTGAATTTACGGGAGAGCAACGCCATTAAAACCATAGGGGAAAAACGGTCGAATTCCACGATGCGGTTATAATCGTGGATTTCAAGCTGGCTGGTAGAAAAAAGGCTGCATAACATATAACCGTAGCTTCCCGTCCGCTTACCTTTCTTTATCCGTTGCTCACACAAATTAGCGGAAGTAGCCAAGCGGTGGTGCCCGTCAGCCACGTAAGTTTTAGGTACGTGTGCCTCGTAAAGTTCTTGGAATCTTTTGATGGATTTACCATCCGTAACCGCGTACAATTGGTGTACGTCCCCTGCATCAAAAGCAACCGTGTAAACAGGAGAAGCATTAGCGACTTCCTCTTCCATCAAGGCTTCTATCTTCTTCACGGGTGGATGCGTCAAAAGAATGGGTTTTACCATTGCCTTACGCTCCAAGGTCAAGAGCATCATTTTTTGCTCTTTGGGTGCTAACGTGTGTTCATGTTTAATGATTTTTCCTTCCTTGTAATCATCAACAGGAATACAGGCAACTAAGCCAAGTTTCACACCCCGTTTGGTAATCAAACGATAGATGTACACCCCCTCCGAGGGAAGGCGATTGAAAAAACCTCCTTTTTGGAATTCCGGATAATTCTTCTTGACTTCCCCGAAGAAAACATCGGAAGAAGTAATGATATCCAAGTCGGGTTTTATGGCTTGGAATGGTCTTATTCTAGTCATGGGCTAGGCTAGGTTTGAGTAGCAAGATATGACATTGCCAATTTCTAGCCTACATTTTAGCGATCCCTTTTCTCGTTTTTGGGATAACCTCGAAAAGTCTCGTTTTGGGGCAGAGGCGGTAGCCCTGCGTTTTCACGGATTTCCATACGTCTTTGGTTCAAATCAATTCGCTCGGACTCCGTCCTGATTTCATTGACCAATGCCTTTAGGGTCTTCTTGATTTCGCTCTCGTTATTTGCTTTGGTTTGAGGCACGTAAAGCATTAAAACACGCTTGCCGCAAACCACTGAAGCATAATGTTCCTTGACTACCGTCTTGGAAGATGGACGTGTTTCCTTGGCGCCGGATGGAGAATCAAAGGACCAAATGACATAAGTATTCCCTTTCTTATCCGTTTCGAATTTTGATTCAGGATTTATAGTCGTCTTTTCATTCTTCTCAATAATTGCCTTTTCGGCTGCCATGTGGGCATTCAGGATATCCTCGGAGGAAAAATCCGTCCCCTTGTAGAAACCGGAAACGGGCACGTCATATAATTGCAATACGAAATCATCGATAACGTAGGTAATCTCACGGCTCTTTCTGGAACGTACCCATCCTTGGTTCAAATGGATGGTAAAGAAGGACTCCTTCTCATTAAATACTTGAAGATAACCTTGCTTGGTTTTGATAGCGGCACTGCGGTAATTCTTAAAATCGGTTTCCTCTCCTTCAGTATACGTTCTTTCCTCCAAGAGTAATCCTCTTTTGGAGTATAATAAATCCTTACCGTTCTCCAAGCCTTGACGGTATTCCGTCATTCTCTTTTTCTTGCCGGACTCGTAGTATAGGATTACTTTACCGTCTTGAAGCCCATCTTTATAATCCGCTTCCATTTTCCTTTTTCCGTCCGGGAAATAATGTTTGATTTTTCCGTGGGCCTTACCATCAATAAAAGGTACTACTTGATCTACTTTTCCATTGAGATAAAACCACTTATGTTCTCCTGATTCCATACCGTTCTCAAAGGAACCCTCGGATTTTAATTTCTCGTTTTCGTACCATTCCCGGCAAACGCCATGCGGTACTCCATTGAGGTAAGCAATCTCCAATTTCTTAACGCCCGTAGGATACCAATGGGTTTCCGTTCCTGTAGGTTCACCCATTTTATAATTTACGACGGATGCTTTCTCCCTGGTTTTCTCATGCCACTGGGTAACCGTCCCATGAATTTTTCCGTCCTTGAATTCCGCCCGGCTTTTTTTCCTTCCGCTTGGATAATCCTCGAAAGCAATCCCCGTAAAGGCTTCCATATGATTACGTTGGTAATACTTCCCGTCACGTTGTAAATCCAATTCGGAGATATGCGCCTTTTTCTGCGCGGAAATTGTTGTTAATAAGAAGAGGGAAAAGAAAAAAGAGAAAAGGGTTCTCATTGAAATTCGTATTTTGATTCTGCTTGGTTTCGCCGTTTTGTAACGATAATAATATCAATCTATTTCACGAAAAAAGTGAAAGAAAACAAAACAGCGCATGCAAAAATAATAAATCACCCATCCCATGCCCTATAAGGATACTTTCATTACCGTCGCGGAAGATTGCCCGGTCTTACAATCCGAGGAACCCGTTTCCAAAAGAGCGAAACGTCCCGGACACTTGGTACAATACGAAATGGTCATGGCGGCGCCTTATAAATACGGTCACAAGGACTTGATCTGGGCGACCTACCTCAACAAGGAAGAACTCTCCGATCTAACCTCAATGGAAGAGGAAATGCATCGTGAAAAATTATTCTCAAAAGGGCATCCTTGCTTACGTGCTTCCGCACTCACCAAGCGCTATGGATACGGTGCCCATTACAATACGGAAGGAAAGATTGCCTTAATTCCCATGGAAACGGAAGAATACCAAGCTTTTCTCAAGGACGATAGCGTTAAAAAAGTACCCGCCATGCGACGGTCAAGGAAATAGATTTCTACCTTTGTCGGCGAAATCTAAACCGTTGGCAAAATGGCAAAAAGACTTATAGAATGCGTTCCTAATTTTTCCGAAGGACGCGACCTATCCATCATCAAGGAGATTACGGATGTTATTGAAAGCGTAGAGGGCGTTAAACTCCTTGACGTAGACCCCGGAAAAGCGACCAACCGTACGGTGGTTACTTTCGTGGGAGAACCCGAACCGGTTATAGAAGCGGCATTCCTTGCCATCAAAAAAGCCAGTGAAATCATTGACATGAGCAAGCATTCCGGGGAACACCCGCGAATGGGAGCCACGGACGTTTGCCCTTTGATTCCCATTTCCGGAATCAGCATGGAGGAAACGGCGGAATACGCGCACAAGTTAGCGGAAAACGTGGGGCAACATTTGGAGATCCCTATTTACATGTATGAATCCGCAGCAACCAGCCCCGAGCGCAAAAATTTGGCGACCGTCCGTTCCGGTGAATACGAGGGTTTACCCGAGAAATTAGCCAATCCCGATTGGAAGCCGGATTATGGTCCCGCTAGGTTCAATGCCCAAGCCGGTGCTACCGCTATCGGTGCCCGTGATTTCTTGATTGCTTATAACGTAAACTTGAATACCACTTCCGTACGGAGAGCGAATTCCGTTGCTTTCGATGTGCGTGAAAAAGGACGCGTAAAACGTGAGGGCGATCCCATCGTCGGGAAAATCGTAACGGATAAGGACGGGAATTCCGTAAGGATTCCGGGTATGTGTAAATCCGTAAAAGCCATCGGTTGGTTTATTGAGGAGTATGGCGTAGCCCAGATTTCCATGAACCTTACCAATATCAAGGAAACCTCCTTGCACGCCGCTTTCGAGGCATGCGTAACCTCCGCGACGAACCGGGGAATCCGTGTTACGGGTTCCGAGCTCGTGGGCTTGGTTCCTTTGCAAGTGATGTTGGATGTAGGAAAACATTTCCTTGCCAAGCAAAATCGTTCCTTGGGTGTGAGTGAAGCGGAAATCATCAAGATTGCCGTAAAATCCCTAGGGTTGGATGAATTGGGTCCTTTCGATCCCCAAAAGAAAATCATAGAATATCAATTGCGCGCGGATGAAAACCGTCCGTTGGTGGCTATGGATTTGGAAAGCTTTGCCAATGAGACGGCTTCCGAATCTCCGGCTCCGGGTGGTGGTTCCATCTCCGCATACGTAGGTGCCTTAGGTGCCTCCTTGGGTACGATGGTTGCCAACCTTTCTTCCCACAAGCGTGGCTGGGATAGCCGTTGGTTGGAATTTTCCGATTGGGCGGAAACCGGTCAAGCACTCAAGGATGAGTTATTGCGATTGGTGGACGAGGACACAGCTTCCTTCAACGCCATTATGGATGCATTCCGATTGCCTAAAGGCACGACTGAAGAAAAAGCGGCAAGAAGCGAAGCCATTCAAGCGGCTACCAAATACGCCATTGAAGTACCGTTTAAGGTCATGGAGGTTTCCTCTAAAATATTCAACCTCTGCCATGCTATGGCGAAGGACGGGAACCCGAATTCCGTTACGGATGCGGGTGTAGGTGCGCTTTGTGCCAGGGCTGCCGTTCATGGTGCGTTCTTGAACGTAAAAATTAATGCGGGCGGATTAAAGGATAAGGATTTCGTGAATGATATCTTGACCAAGGGTCATGCCTTGGCGGATGCTGCGGATACAGCGGAAAAGGACATCATGGCGATTGTGGAAAGCAAGATGTGATGCGTCGTTTTTTCCTCTTGTTTCCTTTCCTGTTTTTAATGGCTTGTACTAAGGAGTCTCCGGTACCTAATCCCAATCCTATTGCCCCAATCCCTGAGAAGGATTTGGTGGATTCCGCATTGCCGCCAAGCATTCAAAAATTCTTGGATGCTTATCCGAATTCCCTTGAAGGCGCCACTCCTGATTCCTTGTTTTTCAAGAACGGGAAAAGGCTTTTATTCGATGACGGTATTCTTCAAAAATCCAGGGATTCCCTCTTGAATTTCCCGGATGTACAGGATATGCTCCATGACACTTACTTGGTAGGTGAGCTAAATCGTAAGCCCTTAAAATCCGAGGATGCCGGGCGTATCCGGAACGAAGCATTTTTTAAGGCAATGTATGGCAGTTCCAAGGAGGAAGTCCAAGCACACCTCACGGAAATTACTTGGTGCCCCAAGCTGGTAAATCAAAAGTTTTTGGTTACTACGATTAACGGTGTGGATGAAAAAATCCGCGCCATTTCCAAAGAGTTGGACGAGCATCCGGAATGGGCGAAATACCTACAAAACATCGGCGGTACTTTTAATTGGCGCACCATTAGCGGTACTGATCGCTTGAGCGCGCATAGTTTCGGGATGACGATTGATATCAATATCAAATATTCCAATTATTGGCAATGGGATGCCAAAACCAAGGAGGAAAACGTGGAATTGGATTACAAGAATCAAATTCCTTGGGGCATCGTCCGGATTTTTGAAAAACACGGTTTTGTTTGGGGCGGGAAATGGTACCATTATGATACCATGCATTTTGAGTATAGACCGGAGTTGTTGCCCTAGTTTGGTTTGGTTATCATTTCTTTTTTCCCAAGGGTTGAAACCCTTGGCTTTGGGTGCGGCGGTCGTTCCGACCGGTTTTTATTCCGTGATTTGATATCTCCATTTGGTTGTAGAGACGCGATACTCGCGTTTTCCTAGGCTTTACCTCATGCCCAAGGGAGACGCGAGCATCGCGTCTCTACATTATGTGGAATTGATGAGCCTGAGTTATTTCCATTATTGGACTAATTCATTAAAACGCCTTTTTTGGGCTTTATATTCATCACACATTTGCAATTCTTTTTTACACATTTTTTCTAATGCTATTAATAATCCCCGCTCAGAGGTAATATCATAGGTTTCTGTTTCTATTACTTTACTAAATGCGGTTATGGCACCCTTATAATTCCCTTCTTCCAAGTGGATATTCCCTTGGGTTTTCCATTTTTCAACAAAGGCATTTCTTTCAACATATTCCTTGATGTCCTTTCCCGGTTTCATATCAAAATTGCTTGATTTAAGGACAAAGTGATAGAGGGCAAAACAACCGAAACCCAAAAGGATAACTATGAAAATTTCGGGAAGTATTCTCAGGAAAAATGGTCTTGGTTTTCTTTTTACTATTTCATCCCTTCGTTCTTTTGCCCCACTTTCGGAAAGTCCTAAGTACCTGAATTTCCATGGCAACATTTTGGGCATAAACTTGTGGGCGGGTTTCCTTTCATCCGAAAAAAATCCCCTTGGCTTTAATCTTCTAAAAAAATCCGATACGTATCCCATGACTTGTTGTTTTGAAATTATTATTTCGTTTTAATTTCCTCCCAAGGGTTTCAACCCTTGGCTTTGGGTGTGGCGGTCGTTCCTACCGGTTTTTATTTTGAGGTTTGACATCATTTCCTTGTAGAGACGCGATGCTCGCGTCTTCCTAGACTTTACCTCATATCCGGGGGAGACGCGAGCATCGCGTCTCTA
>JAHDDF010000168.1 GCA_020629475.1 Saprospiraceae bacterium | reverse complement strand
ACGGAAAGGTGATCATTATATCGTAAACGGGTCCAAAACTTTTATCACCAATGGTGTTTATGGAGACATTGTAGTTGCCGTAGTAAAAACGCCCGAAGGGGGTGATTGGGGCATTAGTCTCCTTGTAATTGATTTGAATGCCGAAGGCGTGGAAAAACGCAAACTCAAAAAACTAGGATGGCACGCTTCCGACACAGCGGAGTTGAGTTTTGATAACGTAAAAGTCCCTGTTGAAAATCTCATTGGAAAAGAAGGAAAAGGATTCTTCTACTTGATGAATGGATTGCAATTGGAACGCCTATGTTTTATTCCGGGTTCCGTTGCTACTATGGAATATGCCATTGATTCCGCCTTACAATACATGTCGGAAAGAAAGGCATTCGGAAGGACAATAAATCGTTTCCAAGTGCTTCGTCATCGTATTGCTCGTTTGGCATCGGAGGTTGAAGCATTGAAGGCATTCGCCTACCATTGTTGCCGCTTGTATGATCAAGGCGTGTATGATGTGAAGCTTTGTTCCATGGCCAAGCTAATTTGTACGGAATTGCATGAAAAGGTAGCTACCCAATGCTTACAATTTTATGGTGGTTACGGATTCATGGAGGAGTACCCGATGGCAAGGATGTACCGTGATGTTCGGGTAGGAACCATTGGTGGCGGTTCCTCGGAGGTGATGCGGGAAATCATTGCCAAAATGGTCATTGATGATGTAGGATACCAAAAAGCCAAGGACAATACGGGAAAGGAAACCAAAACGGATGGTCTTTCTCCTTTTACGGAGGAGCATGAAATGTTCCGCCAAGTGGTAAAGGATTTCATGAAGAAGGAAGTGATTCCCAATGTGGATCAATGGGAAAAGGACGGCGAATGTCCCAGAAGTATTTATGAAAAATGCGGTGAGATGGGCTTCTTCGGGATTGCCATTCCGGAAGAATACGGTGGAAGTAATTCCGATGTTTGGTACCAAGCCATTCTTCACGAGGAAATGTCCAAGGTGAATTCAGGCGGATTCGGTGCGGCTATGGGCGCGCATTATTTCCTTGCCATGACGCACATCAACGGCGAAGGAAACGAGGAACAAAAACGCAAATATTTACCAGCCGGAATCGAAGGAAAACTTATCGGTTGTTTGGCGGTAACGGAACCTTTTGGTGGCTCTGATGTCAAGGCGATCCGTACCACTGCGGTTCGTGACGGGGATCATTTTATCATCAATGGTTCCAAGACTTTTATTACCAATGGTGTAAACAGTGATTATATCGTTGCCGCCTGTAAAACGGATCCTGAAGCCGGTGCCCAAGGCGTAAGTATGATTCTTATCGAACGGGATAGGGAAGGGGTTTCCGCCACCAAATTGGATAAATTGGGTTGGCGCGCTTCGGATACGGGAGAGATTGCTTTCGACAATGTCCGCGTTCCGGTTTCCAATTTATTGGGTGTGGAGAATATGGGTTTCTATTACATTATGGAGCACTTCGTTTCCGAGCGTTTATCCATGGCAATCGGTTCCGTGGCAATGTCGGAACATGCCCTTGAGGAAACCTTAAAATATATGGATGAACGGGAGGCTTTCGGAAGGAAAATCAACCAGTTCCAAGAGCTTCGCCACCGCATTGCCCAAATGAGCGCCGAGGTGGAAATGAACAAGCAATTCGTCTATCGTTTGTACGAGCGTTTCGGGGCAGGGGAGTATCTAGTAAAAGAAGCTTGTATGGCAAAACTCACTTGCACTCAACTCAGCGATAAGGTGACCTTCGATTGTCTACAAATGTTCGGTGGTTACGGCTTTATGGAAGACTATCCGCTAGCGCGACTTTGGCGTGATTCCCGCCTAGGACAAATCGGTGGCGGCACCTCCGAAATCCTTTGTGAAATCATTTCCAAGATTATGATTGAAGGAATGGGATATAATACGAAGTAAATTTTCCCCCATGTGTGGTCTTTCGTTCCTCATGTGTGGTCTTTCGACCACACATTCACAAGATGGTTGCGATAGATGGTGGTTGCGATGGACGGTGGTTGTACCACCGTCTAGCTACATCCGCTTCTTAAACTCCCTCAACTCCTCCTCCTTATCCGTAATATCAATTTGATAATCCGTTTCAAAAGCGAGTCCCTCAAGGAAAGTGCGCTCCGCACCATACTGATAAATCTCCTTGATGGAAGCTACACTCTGCGCGCTATTTCCGGCAATTTGTAGCGCGATTTCCCGCACGCGATCCTCCAATATTTCAAGCGGATGCGATTCATTCAACAAACCGATACGCTCCGCCTGTTTTCCGGAAAGAGCAACGGTAGAAAAAGACATCTGTTTTGCCCGTCTTAAACCTACTACCCTTTGTAAACGTTGGGTCAATCCCCACTTGGGTGGAATGCCCCACTTGGCATGCGTATCCCCGATTTTACATTCATCCGCTCCGATAGCGAAATCAAAAGCCAGCATTAATTCCAATGCTCCCGTAAAACAAAAACCATTGACCATAGCAATGGTAGCCTGAGGCATATATTCTAGCAAACGAATGACTTCCATACCATCATCATACATGGAATTTCCGGGTGCCACTTCAATCTCCTGAAACAAGGACAAATCAACACCTGCCGACCAAGCGCGTCCTTCCCCTTTTACCACGATAACCTTACAAGTTTTGTCCTTGGAAAGGTCAGTAAGGATAGTCCGCCACTCCTTCATCATGGTAGGCGTAAGCGCATTCATTTTAGAAGGGCGGTTAAGACTCAACCAAGCAATGCCTTCTTTCCGCGTTAAAATGATTTCCGTGTATTCCATGTTTTTAATTTATGATTGCGATTTCATAAAGATAGAAATGAAAAAATAAGCCTGAACTGTCGGCACCACGTTGAACCAAATGAAGATGTAATTCCTTTCTTACGAATCGATATGATGATCGGTTGTTATGATAGTCGGCGGTTACACCACCGATTTACACAAAATCCCAATTAGAAGTATGATTTTATAAAATTCATAAACAAAACTTGTCTGAAATAAATCTATATGCGGACTCTGCTGAATTCGGTTGACTAGATTTGTACGGATTTGGATATCAACTTACCTTAAGTCTTATGATGAAAAGATTTACCCTGTTAGTGTTTTTTATGGTATTGCTTGGCTCTTCTTATGCAAAAGACATTAGGGGAGTTGTGATGGATGAGGATAAGACGCCGTTGGAAGGGGCTTATATCCAATTGCTCCAAGCAGGATATCATACCCATTCTGATGAATTCGGGAAATTTATTATTCCAAACGCGGGAACCGGTGACACATTACAAATCATGTATTTGGGTTTTGAGACTGTCTCCGTTCCTGTAGGAAATAATGATGACAGTTATGTCATCCAAATGAAGGAAGCTGATTTTGAATTGGAAACGGTTATTGTCGGACAAAACATCAAAAAGAACAACATCATTTCCAAAATCGATTTGGAATTGGCGCCTGTTACGTCCTCCCAAGAAGTGCTTCGGAAAGTACCCGGATTATTTATCGGTCAACATGCCGGTGGAGGAAAAGCGGAACAGATTTTCCTCAGGGGATTTGATATCGATCATGGTACGGATGTGAGCCTAACCGTTGATGGAATTCCGGTTAACATGGTGTCACATGCACACGGTCAAGGATATTCCGACCTTCACTTCGTGATACCCGAAACCATTGAGGCAATCGATTTCGGTAAAGGGCCTTACTATGCGGATAAAGGAAATTTCACCACTGCGGGGTATGTGGGTTTTAATACCAAGGACAAACTCAAGGAATCGGAAGTAACATTGGATTATGGTAGGTTTAACTATGGTCGAATCCTAGGGATGTTTGATATTGTGAACAAGGAAAATCACAATGCTTACATAGCTTCTGAATTTATTTCCTCGGATGGACCCTTTGAATCTTCCCAGAATTTCAGAAGAATTAACCTAATGGGTAAGTACACCGCCAATATCGCGGATAATAGAAAACTATCCGTTATGGCTTCCCATTTTACCAGTCGTTGGGACGCATCAGGTCAAATTCCGGTAAGGGCGGTTGAGCAAGGATTAATTACCCGCTTCGGTGCCATTGATGATACGGAAGGTGGACAAACCAGTCGTACCAATGTGGGTATCACTTATGATCACATGATAAGTGATAACACCATTGTCAAGAATAATATTTACTACTCCTTATATGACTTCGAATTGTTCTCCAACTTTACCTTCTTCTTGGAGGATCCTGTGAACGGGGATCAGATCAGGCAATACGAGGATCGTCAAATGTTTGGTGGTGAATCGGTAATTAGCCATTCCGTAACCAAAGGTGATTCCGAAGTGCTATTCCGCGTAGGAGTAGGTTTCAGGAATGATAGAAGTAAGGGTAACGAATTATCCAGAACCCTCAATAGGACTACCACGCTTTCAACCATTCAAAAAGGAGATATTGATGAGACCAATTACTTCCTCTATGGTGATATTGGTTGGGATATCGGTTCCTTTTTGATTGAGCCGGGTGTCCGTTTGGATGTTTTCCGCTTTAGTTATGTGGATGATCTCACTCCGCTATACGATAACCTTTCTCAATCCAAGGCTTTCGTTTCGCCTAAGTTGAATATCATTTATAACCTCAATCATTCGACTCAATTATTCCTTAAAGGAGGAATCGGTTTCCACTCCAATGATACTCGTGTCGTTTTGGATGATACGTCTGATGCCCCTATCCTTCCGGCTGCATATGGTGCCGATTTGGGAATTACCTTCAAGCCCGTTAAACGGATGATTGCCAATGCGGCACTTTGGTACCTGCACTTGGATCAAGAGTTCGTTTATGTAGGTGATGCGGGAATCGTTGAACTAAGCGGAAAAACAAGAAGACTAGGCGTGGATGCCGGTATCCGTTACCAGTTTACGGATTGGTTATTCGGTACGAGTGACTTTACTTACTCCTTCGCAAGAAGCACGGAAGATGCCGAGGGTGAAAACCTGATTCCTCTTGCTCCCGTTATTACTACAACGGCAGGCTTAAGTGTAGTGAAGGATGATTTTAATGTTTCCCTTCAATTCCGTTACTTAGGGGATAGACCCGCAAACGAGGATAACAGTATCGTAGCGGAAGGATATTATATCACGGACTTAAGCGCTAACTACAATTTCAAGAAATTGAGATTTGGCTTTAGCATTGAGAACTTGTTTAACCAAGAGTGGAACGAGACGCAATTCGCTACGGAATCAAGATTGTTCAATGAAGCCCAAAGTGTAGAAGAAATTCACTTTACGCCAGGAACACCTTTCAATATTAGGGGAACCTTGAGTTATCGATTCTAGAATACTCAGGGCATCATTCAATAAGGACAAGAGAAAAACCGACTGCGGCATGAACGAAAGAAAAGGGCATACCATACTCCTGCGCGCCTCTGATGTGGAAACCATCATCCGTGAGGTGGGTTTGGACACGGTTATGGATGCTCTAATCGAAAAAATGGATACCACTTTTCGGAATTATTCCAAAGACAAGACTGACATTCCCGTTCGTTCAGGTTTTAATTATACCCAACCGCATACCGGATTGGTGGAATGGATGCCATTGTATCAAAAAGGGGAGGAGGTAGTCATCAAGGTAGTAGGGTACCATCCGGAAAACCCGGAAAAGCATAATCTTCCTACGGTTCTTTCTACCATATCAGCATATGATGCTGCTACCGGACATCTTAAGATTATTTCCGAAGGTGTTCTTTTAACCTCCTTACGGACGGGTGCCGCCTCCGCGGTCGCTAGCCGGATTTTTGCGCATCCGAATTCTAGAATATTGGGAATTATTGGATGTGGTGCACAATCCGTAACACAACTTCATGCGCTTTCTCGCATATTTGATTTTAAGCAAGTCTTATATTACGATGTGGATGATGCCACCACTGAATCCTTTGAGGAACGGGTTTCCGTTTTAGGTTTGGATGTGGAATTTTTCGCGTCCGACATAGAAACCATAGGACGGGAATCGGATATCTTATGCACTTGTACTTCCGTGGATGTAGGGGAAGGACCTTTGTTCGACCATATATTCAGGAAGCCATTCTTGCACATTAACGCGGTAGGTTCCGATTTTCCGGGCAAAATAGAATTGCCTTTATCCCTATTAAAAGAAAGCTTCGTTTGTCCTGACTTTTTGGAACAAGCCATTAAGGAAGGTGAGTGTGAGCAATTGGCACCGGATGAAATCGGGGATGATATTTTTACCTGTATCCAAAATGAGGAATCTTACAAACACTTAAAAAATCTACTTACTGTTTTTGATTCCACCGGAACACCTTTGGAGGATGCCGTAGTATTAAACCTATTTTGGGAATATGCCACACAAATGGGTCTAGGACAAGAGGTGGTTTTAGAAAGCATTCCCAAGGATGTAAAAAACCCCTACGAGTTTGTGGGAAAAGGTATTTTAGTAAAACAAACTAAAGGATAGGGAATGGATTTTTCCTTGACGGACGAACAGAAAGCAAGTAAGCAACGAATCATTCAATTTGCCAAGGAGCAATTGAATGAAGGTCTTCTTGAACGTGACCAAAACCAAGATTTCCCCTACGATGTATGGAAAAAATGCGCCGAATTCGGCATCCAATCCCTTGCGCTTCCCCAAGCATATGGAGGAGCAAAAGAGGAGGTGGATTTTATGGGTGCCATGCTGGGCATGGAAGGCTTGGGATACGGTTGTGATGACAACGGTCTTGCCTTCGGTTTGAATGCCATGATGTGGACGGTCATGACGCCTATTCTTCATTTCGGCAACGAGGAGCAAAAGAAAAAATACCTGATTCCGGCAGGAAAAGGGGAAGTGATTGGTGCACATGCCCTCACGGAACCCGAAGCCGGCTCCGATGTCTTTGGCATGCAAATGACCGCGGAGAAAAAGGATGGTGGTTATCTCCTAAACGGCAAAAAACACCTCATCACTTTTGCGCCCATTTGTGATTTCGCCCTTGTTTTGGCAAAAACAAATCCCAAATTAGGCAAGTGGGGCGTTTCCGCATTCTTGGTGGATAAAGGAACACCGGGTTATACCCAAAGCGCCAAATTCGATAAAATGGGAATGCGATGTATTCCCATCGGTGAATTGGAATTCAAGGATTGTTGGGTGCCTGAATCGGCTTTATTGGGTAAGGAAGGTTTGGGCTTTAGCGTGGTTAATCATTCCTTGGAATATGACCGCTGTTGTATCCTTGCCAGTCAGCTTGGCGCAATGGAACGGCAATTGGAAAAAACCATTTCCTTCGCCAAGGAACGAAAGCAATACGGGCAACCCATTTCCAAATTCCAAGCCGTAGCCAACCGGATAGTGGATATGAGATTGCGCTTGGAAACGTCTAGGTTATTATTGTATAAAACCGCTTGGTTAAAACACAATAATAAACCTGCTATGATGGAGGCTGCACTGCTTAAACTTCACCTCAGTGAGTCGTTCTTGACCTCAAGTTTGGACGTCATGCGCACCCACGGCGGAAAAAGTTTCCTTACGGATAACGGATTGGATCGCGACTTCAGGGATGCCGTTGGTGGAATCCTTTACGCCGGAACCTCGGACATTCAAAGAAATATTATCGCACAACTTCTAGGGCTGTAACTATTGATATACCTACTTCAACATAGCGTCCTAGAATCCGCCCGTAAATTCCCGGATAAATTGGCTTTCAAGTGCATGAATAAGTCCCTGACTTTTTCGGCACTCAAGGATAAAATGAACCAAGTAGCCAATACCCTCCATTCCCTTGGAATCCAAAAAGGGGATAGGGTAGGGATATACATGAATCGTTGTTTGGAAACGGCAATCGCCATGTACGGGATAATGCAGGCAGGCGCGGTTTATGTCCCCTTGGATATAAAAGCACCGGAAGACCGTATCCGCTTCTTGATAAATGACTGCGGGATGAAAATCCTGATCAGCCAGCGTCAACAAAAAGGAAAAATCAAGAACATCCTGAATGCAGGTGTTTCCTTGGATATGGTCTTAGGGTTAGATGGAGGAACCGATTTTCCTTCCCTAAATTGGGATAAAATTGAAGAGGCTTCCAAGGGCTTTACTTGCCCCTTTACCATCATGGAACGGGACGTTGCCTATATCATTTATACCTCGGGTTCAACAGGTGCTCCCAAGGGAATCATGCACACCCACTCAAGCGGTTTGGCATACGCACGGCTTACCGCCGATTTATATGATATCACCGAAAAGGATATCATCGGGAATCATGCGCCCATCATTTTCGATATTTCCACCCTAGGATATTTTACCGCGCCTTTTACGGGGGCTTGTACCATTATCGCTACGGATGCCCATACCATCTTCCCGATGAATATGGCTAAACTAATGCAAGATGAGGGCATCACCATTTGGTATTCCGTTCCCTTGGCGGTGATTCAAATGATCCAACGCGGGAGTCTATTGGAAATGGACTTGGAAAAACTCCGTCAAATCTTGTACGGGGGAGAACCTTTCCCGCCCAAGTTCTTGAGGGCTTTCATGATGCGATTTCCTCAGGTCAAAATCGCTAATGTTTACGGTCCCGCAGAGGTAAACCAATGTACCCACTACAATATTCCCGGTATCCCTTCCGAGGATCAAAAATCCATTCCCTTAGGTGGTGTTTGGGGAAATACGGAAGCATTGGTCATTGATGAAAACGATCAAGAAATCCAAGGGGAAGGCATTGGTGAATTGCTAATAAGAAGTGCCACAATGATGCGCGGTTATTGGCAAAATCCGGAACTGACCGAGAAAGGATTATTTAACAGGAAATCCGGAACCGGAACCTCCGATATCTTTTACCGAACTGGCGATTTGGTAAAGGTGGATCAAGATGGAATTCTTCATTTCCTAGGAAGGAAGGACCACCAAGTAAAAGTCAGGGGATATCGCGTGGAATTGGATGCGGTAGAAACGACCTTGGTTTCCCATGAAGCGGTCTTGGAAGCGGCGGCATTTGCCGTAAAGGACAAGGAGGATGAAAACGCCATCCATTCCGCCATTGTCCTAAAGGATGGTTTTACCCTAGGAAAAGAGGAATTATCCTTATTCCTAAAATTAAAACTGCCCTTCTACGCCGTTCCCACGGAAATCAAAATCCTAAAAGATTTCCCCAGAACCGGCTCCGGAAAAGTAAGCCGAACGGCTTTAAAAGAAAAATGGTCGGATTAT
>JAHDDF010000702.1 GCA_020629475.1 Saprospiraceae bacterium | reverse complement strand
GTTAACCTTTACCCGATGTGTAAAATCAACGGGGATGGCTTGACGCAATATTATAATACCGTAGGTGAGGTATCTAAAGCGGGACGTGAGGACGAGTTTGCTTGCGTTCAGTACCACCACACCTTCGGATTAACAATGAAGGAGGACGGGAAAACCAAAATGAACGAGGATAATACCCCGTTCATGGTGGATGAATCCGTATTGGCTTACCAAGGTTCCTTGGTTGACCGTTCCATCATTTACACTACCAATGTAGAAGAGGTTAAGGAGTTTATTCCTAAGCTTGCTAAAAAACGTGATAACGCGGATCACTTGAACGTGAAAACGCTTTATCCGGGTCACGACGACCTATACACCATGGGTCACCACTGGGCGATGCATATCGACTTGAACGCTTGTACCGGTTGTGGTGCATGTTCCGTGGCTTGTATGGCTGAGAATAACGTTCCTGTAGTCGGTAAGCGTGAGGTTTACCGTCACCACGAAATGACTTGGTTGCGTATCGACCGTTACTACTACGGTGACGTGAACAACCCGAACGTGGTTTACCAACCGATGATGTGCCAACACTGTGATAACGCTCCTTGTGAGAACGTTTGTCCGGTAGCGGCAACCAACCACTCTTCCGAAGGATTGAACCAGATGACCTATAACCGTTGTATCGGAACGCGTTACTGCGCGAATAACTGTCCGTACAAGGTTCGTCGTTTCAACTGGTACGATTATACCACGGCTGACCTTTGGCCGGCTAACGAGTATGCCATCAATGGAGAGGAAGTACCATTCGGTGCGGATAACTTGACCCGTATGGTCTTGAACCCTGACGTAACGGTTCGTTCCCGTGGTGTTATCGAGAAGTGTAGCTTCTGCGTACAGCGTATCCAAGAGGGTAAATTGCTTTCCAAGCGTGAAGGACGTCGTTTGAAAGATGCCGACGTGAAGACCGCTTGTCAAACGGCTTGTCCTACCGGTGCTATCATCTTCGGTGACCGTAACAACAAGGACGGCATGCTAGGAAAAGCAATGGACAATCCATTGAACTACTTGGTATTGGAAGAGACCAACGTTGGTTCCTCCGTATTCTATACGGCGAAGGTCAACAACAAGAATGAAAAGCTAGACGCTTAATCATACTGACCCAAGAAAAACGACTTTAATTTTTGCCATTCGGCAATGATTTGAAAATGAAAGCGGTTTGAATTTCCGCTAGGAAAAACGAACCTAAAACTTTGCATCAATATGAGTGCAGTTGTTTCATCCATTAGGGAACCCTTAGTAACCGGCGGTAAGTCTTACCATCAGGTAACAGAGGACATTTGTGCGCCAACGGAAAGAGCCCCAAGCGTTGCTTGGATTGCGGCATTCGTTACGGCGATTGGATTCCTGGGATTCGGGGGAGCTTGTATCCTTTGGACCATTTGGCAAGGAATCGGTACTTGGGACTTGAACCGTACCATCGGTTGGGGTTGGGATATTACCAACT
>JAHDDF010000167.1 GCA_020629475.1 Saprospiraceae bacterium | reverse complement strand
GGTTTTACCAACTATTTTTGTCTATTATACCTCATTTAATAACAAATACAAAAAGGGACTAGGGCATTAAAGCTATTGTTGCAATCAAAATGCACCATTTCTAAGAAAAAATCCCGAACCTTGCGCTAAGCAAAATTCGGGATAATTCATATTCAAGACATTAAAGAAGTTCATTGGTTTTTACCTCCTAGAATAATTCGGAGCCTCATTGGTAATATTAACATCATGCGGATGACTTTCAATAATTCCCGCATTGGTAATTCTTACCATTTTTGATCCTTGTAGTTCAGGGATATTTCCTGCGCCGCAGTAACCCATTCCGGCACGTAGACCTCCTACGTATTGGAACATGACTTCCGCTAGAGTGCCCTTGTAAGCCACACGTCCTTCAATTCCTTCCGGGACGAGTTTTTTAACACCATCCTCCGCATCTTGGAAATAGCGATCGGATGAACCCTGTTGCATGGCACCAAGAGAGCCCATTCCACGGTAGATTTTAAATTTCCTCCCGTCAAAAATAATCGTATCCCCGGGAGCTTCCTCCACTCCGGCAAATAATCCACCTGCCATAATAGTGGACGCTCCGGCCGCAATGGCTTTTACGATATCACCCGTATAACGGATTCCGCCATCACCGATTACGGGTACACCGGTTCCTTTCAACGCTTCCGCCGCGTTCATGATGGCACTTAATTGAGGTACCCCAACACCTGCGATAATTCTTGTAGTACAAATACTTCCAGGACCAACACCGACCTTAACACCGTCGGCTCCTGCCTTAACCAAGGCAAGGGCTCCTTCACCGGTAGCTACGTTTCCGGCGATGATTTGTAAATCAGGAAAGTGATTTTTAGCTTTTGCCACCATGTCCAAAACACCTTTAGAATGTCCGTGGGCGGTATCGATGGTGATAACATCAACCCCTACGTTTACCAAGGCATTAATACGTTCAAGCATATCACCGGTTACACCTATAGCCCCACCAACTACCAGTCTTCCGTATTGATCCTTACAAGCATTGGGGTAATCTTCCACCTTCATGATGTCCTTGAAGGTGATCAAGCCGGCAAGTTTCATGTTGCCCTCCACTACGGGAAGCTTTTCAATTTTATGGCGCTGGAGAATTTCCTTGGCCTGCTCGAGGGTGGTTCCAACGGGAGCCGTAACCAGGTTTTCACGGGTCATGAGTTCATTAACCAATCTTCCGGGGTTGGTCTCGAAACGTAGGTCACGGTTGGTTAGAATACCGATAAGGGTTCCTGAATCATCAATAATCGGGATTCCTCCAATGCGGAATTTATTCATAAGAGCCTTAGCTTCCCTTACGGTGGCATCCGCACTAAGAGTGACCGGATCTATAATCATCCCGCTCTCGGATCGTTTTACCCTTCTTACTTGCTCGGCTTGCTGCTTGATCGACATATTCTTGTGAATCATCCCGATTCCACCTTGTCGGGCTATGGCAATGGCTAAACCACTTTCAGTAACGGTATCCATGGCTGCCGAAACGATAGGCAGGTTTAACTTAATCTCTTTGGTAAGATGGGAACTTAAATCAACTTCACGGGGAAGGACTTCGGAGTAGGCTGGTACGAGAAGAACATCATCATAGGTTAATCCCTCCTCGATTTTGAATTGCTGTTGGCTTAATCTCTTTTCCATCCGCAAAACTAAGGCAATTCCTAGGATATGGCAAATGCGCCGGGTAAATTTTTTGTAACCAAAACACAGATATGGAAAGCTATTGTTACGTTGTTTTGCATTCTGATAAACCCAAATAAACGGGGTAAAAGCCCAAAATGTTCTGTTCTCCTGTCGTTTATCGGTAAAAACACCGCTTTTGTACCTCTTCAAAAACGTTGTTTCTTTCTGAATACAATACCTGCGACGTATATTTAAACCTTACAACCGAATCAACATAAATCCGATGAAGAAATACGGAACCCGATTATTAACCCCGATTTGTTTTTTAATTCTTTTCCTAGCCCTGCCGGTTTCACAATTGAAGGCATCCCACGCAATGGGCGCGGATTTGACCTACCAGTGCATCGGTCCCAACCAATACTTATTGCAATTGAGTTTTTACAGGGATTGTAACGGAATTGATCCTTTGAATAGTTATCCCGTTTCGGTTCAGTCCGCCAGTTGTGGAGTGAACACTAGCGTAACGGTTAGCTTGGCACCTGGTTCACCGGTTGATATCACACCTTTATGCCCGGGAGAGCCGAGTGCATGTGGCGGAGGCGGCACTTATGGTGTTGAGGAATACGTTTACGAAGGAGTAATTACCCTACCTGCCGGATGTACCGATTGGGAATTCGGTTGGACGGAATGCTGTAGAAACAATGCCATTACGACTTTAAGTAATCCCGGTAACCAGGATTTCTATGTCGAAGCTACATTAGACGGGACGGCTAGTCCTTGTAATAACTCGCCGGTATTCTTGAATATTCCGACTCCCTTTACTTGTGTAGGAACCCCCGTAAACTACAATCACGGTGTTACTGACCCTGACGGTGACGATTTGGTCTTCTCCTTGGTGGACTGTGAAGTAGCGGATGACAATAACGTAAATTATGCCGGTGGTTTTAGTGGTGTTAACCCGCTTACCGCAACGGGCTTGACGCTTGATGCCGCCACGGGGCAGTTAACTTTTATTCCTACCACCGTTCAAGTTGGGGTCCTTTGTGTTTTGGTGGAGGAATTCCGGAACGGCGTAAAAATAGGTGAGGTCGTTCGGGATATGCAGTTTACCGTTATCAATTGTTCCAATGAGGCACCTACGGCTTCCGGTGTGGATAGCCCTTGCGATCCTTCCGGTCCTTCAGGGGTTTACGAGTTGAATAATTGTGTGGGTGAAACCATTTGCTTTGATATCCTTACTTGTGATGCCAACGGTGATAACGTAACCATCCAATGGAACCAAGGTATTTCTAATGGTACATTAAACTATACGGGTAATGGAACTCCAACCGCAAGTGCGGAATTTTGCTGGACACCAACGCCCATAAATATTGGTCTAAACTTCTTTACGGTAACCGTAGTGGATGATGCCTGTCCGATTCGAGGATCAAGTACCTTCACCTACGCCATTGAAGTGGAAGCGAACCCCAATGATCCTGTCGTTGCTGATCCGGATGTTTCCATTTGTCAAGGCGGCTCCGCTACCTTAAGTGCAAGTACTACAACACCCGGCGCTACTTACTCTTGGGAACCGGCTGAATTCGTAACGGATCCAAATGCGCAGACAACAACGGTTACGCCTGAAGTAACCACGACCTATACGGTTACGACCCAATATTCCGACGGTTGTCAGGATCAAGATTTCATGACGGTTACCGTTTTGGACGATCCATCCGTCAACGTATTCCCTGAATCCGTAGCCATCTGTACGGGAGGAAGTGCTATCCTTGCCGCATCTACTGATTTGGCTCCGGCTCAAATCCAATCCATTGAGTGGATTGAGGATCCGAATGGTGCCGCCATTAACCTTGGTACGGCTAACCCGATTACGGTTACACCGGGTGCGACTACCACCTATGCCGCCGTAATTACCTCAACCGATGGTTGCGTAAATTCAACGGAAGCGGTGGTTAGTATTGATGATGCCCCGCCTCTTGAGTCCTGTATAAATATTTACGTGACCTCTGCTTCAACGGGAGGTAACGGTACACAGGCAGACCCCACAACTTTAACGGACGCCATTTCCATGGCGGCATGTAATGATGCCGTAATTAAAATGGCTGCGGGAACCTATAATTTGGATAATCCGATTGATTTAAGAAGTTTGATGACCCTAGAAGGTGGATTCGATCCATTGACATGGGAAAAATCAAGTACGGCAGGTCTTACCACGATAAATAGGACTTCCGCGAATATTGAGGATGAGACTGGTACATCACCAAGGATGGTAATGTTTTACGGAAATAGTATTTCTTACTTCCGCCTTCAAGATATTACGATTACCACGGATAACGCCCCTGTGGCAACCGGGTCAAATAACGCTATATCAACTTATGGCCTTCACTTAACGGGCTGTTCCAATTACGATATCGTAAGGTGCCAGATTTTACCGGGAGACGGCGGAACGGGTCGGGCAGGTACAACAGGTACAGTAGGAGCGGCGGGAAGTCCGGGCTCCGTGGGGCAATCTACTTCCTGCGATGGGACATGTGATATTTTCGGGGGCGGATGTTCTCCCGGTGGAAATGGTGGTTCCGGTGGTGCCGGAGCGGTAGGAACCGCCGGTGCTCCCGGAACTCCCGGTCCGGGTTCGGGTTCCGCGAACGGTTCAGCCGGTTCAACTAGTACGGCATCCCAGTCCGGTGGTGGCGGTGGTTCCGGTGGAACCGGTGGCCATGAGGATAGCGGAAACGACAATGGTGGCTCCGGAGGAGCCGGTGGTGGCGTTTCAGGTGTATTTGGAACCAATAATAATGTGGGTGCCGGAGGAACACAGAATGCGAACTGCGTTTTAATTGGTTCAGGTGATCCCGCAGGTGATGGGTTGCCCGGTGGTGCCGGAAATATCGGTAATCCGGGAACACCCGGAGGTACTGGTTCAGCAGGTAGCTTTGGTGCGGGATTCTATATTCCGGGTGGCCAAGGTGGCTCAGGAACGGTAGGTACCGGTGGTCAGGGCGGTGCCGGTGGTGGTGGCGGTAACGCCCAACGCGGAGGTAATTGTGAAAACGGTGCCGGTAATGGCGGCGGCGGCGGTGGTGGCGGTGGCCAAGGAGGCTTCGGTGGTTCCGGAGGTTTCGGGGGTGGTGCTTCCATCGCGATATACTTGTTCAATAACGGGGCAAATGGCTCTGTTGTAGATTCCGATGTTACTGGTGGTACACTTGGTTCAGGTGGCGGTGGCGGTGCCGGAGGAGCCGGTGGCGGTGGCGGTGCCGGAGGAAACGGAGGAACAGGTTGTTTAGCTGAAGTCGGTGGTGGAGGAAACGGAGGCGCCGGAGGAGCCGGTGGCCAAGGAGGAGCCGGAGGAGCCGGTGCTGATGGTGTTTCCCAAGGAATCAGATTGGATGGAGGAAGCGCTCTATCTACTAGCATTACCTCTTTTGGTCTTTCTGCTCAACCAACCATTACTGCTGAAAATATCAATTGTACGGACAGGGATACCGACTTTACCGGTGCATCAACAAGTTGGGACTTTACGGCAGCGGCTACGCCTCAGTCTCCTTCAGGAGCGGCAGTAATTACCCAATTCGCCAATGTTGACAGATACACCATTGATAACGGTGGTCAAATTTATACGGATTTCCACTTGGTTTCCTTTGATGGCGAAACCAGACCGGATATTGAAACGGACGCATTACAGTTGGGACAAGATACCTTCCATGTTTGCGAAGGTGATTTTGCCAATTTCAACACGGATGTAATCGCTTCTTCCTACCATTGGAGTTTTGGTAATGCAGGTGTGGGTGTCCCAACGACCCAAGCAAACATCAATATGGCGCAGTTCAATACGCCCGGATTTTTCACTTTTGAATTATACGTAAATACGGATTGTTGCGGTGATTCACCTATCGACTCGATTTATATGTTCGTGGATCCTTATGCGGTTCCTGATAATCCGGCAGATACGGATATATGTATAGGTGATTTTGCCACTTTAGAAGTTACGGGAACCGGGGTGGATTCCGTCGTTTGGTCTCCGAATATTAACCTAAACTATTTGAATACTACTTCGGTAGCAGTTTCACCGACATCCACTACTGTCTACACGGCAGAGGTTTATTCCTTAGCAGGTGGTACGGATAATTCAAGGGAGTTCCTTTGTCCGGTTTATGTTGATTTTACGGTTAATGTAAATGATCTCCCGGATGTTTCCCTATCGGCGGCGGATGTTACTTGTAATGCCGACGGAACGGTGAATGTCAATGTTTCAAACCCTGTCGGAACCTTATCTTATGCTTGGTCGCATGATGGTGCCCTTAATTCCCCGAATGCTTCGGGACTGCCTGCAGGTAATTATGTAGTAACGGTAACGGATAACGGAACCGGGTGTGTAGGTGTGGATAGTATACTCGTTAATGATTCACCTACGGTACCCTTCGTTTACCCACAAACGACTCAAAACATTACCTGTAACGGTGACAATGATGGAATGGTAACAGTGGCAGGGGTAAATGGGCAACTTCCCTATACCTTCACTTGGGATAACGGATTACCGAACGGTGAAACACAAATGAACTTAGGGCCCGGTACTTACTGCGTAACCATTACGGATGATGTAGGCTGCGAAAATTCTACCTGTGTGGATATTTTTGAACCTGCCGTGGTTCAGGTTGTACCCATTGATACGATTTTACCTACCTGTCCTAATTCTACTGATGGGCTTCTTGAAGTAAATGCCTTCGGAGGAACGGCTCCACTTTTATACGAATGGAGTAATGGGGGACTATCCGATACCATTCAAAATATCGGTCCGGGAACCTACACCATTACCATTACCGATGCCAATGGTTGTTCCGCAACTTTAGAGCAAGTCATAGAGCCCATATTTAATATTATTCCGGATTTAGTGATTACCGACTCTTTAGATTGTATCGGTGATACGGATGCCGTGATTACTGCTTCACCAACAGGGGGGACTCCTAGTTATTCCTTCTCTTGGGCAGATGAAAACGGTCCAATAGTTTCGACGACGAACCCATTAACGGGAATCGGTGCCGGAGAGTACTATTTGACGGTTACGGACGCCTCGGGCTGTATGGCTTTTGATACCATAATGATCCCGGAAAGACCTGAATTATTGATTACGGATATCACCCCAACCGATGCTACGTGTTTCATGGGAACCAACGGAGAGGCAACCGTGACAGCATCAGGAGGAACCGTTTTCTCTGATTATACTTATGCTTGGAATACTGTCCCTGCACAGACTACCGCTACCGCGACAGGATTAAGCCAAGGTAATTATACCGTAACCGTAACTGACGTTAAAGGATGTACGGTTACCTCTTCCGTAACGGTAGGGGAACCAACGGAAATTTTACCGGTAACAAATGTTGACCAAAACGTTTCCTGTTTTAATGGAACGGACGGAGAGGCAAGTGTTTCCGTTACTGGCGGAACAGTAGCCGCGGATTATACATATTCTTGGTCTACCATGCCGGCACAAACCACGGCTACGGCTACCGGTTTATCCGAGGGAACTTACACCGTTACCGTTACGGATGATAATATGTGTACGGCTACGGCTGAAGTCACCATCACCGAACCGACGGAATTAACGGCAAGCGCAGTTGTCGATCTCGATGTTTCTTGCTTTATGTTCAGTGATGGACAAGCCACGGTTACGGGAACAGGTGGAACAATTGCCACGGATTACACTTATGCTTGGTCCACTATGCCGACCCAAACCACGGCTACGGCAACGGGACTTGCGGAAGGAACTTATACCGTTACCGTTACCGATGATAATATGTGTTCCGCAACAGCGGAAGTTACGGTAACGGAACCAACGGAATTGACCGCAACAACTACCATTGATTCCAATGTATCTTGTTTCAATGGTAATGATGGTGAGGCTACCGCTAATCCATCAGGAGGAACGGTCACTATCGGGTATTCTTATTTATGGAGTACCATGCCACCCCAATTGTCTCAAACAGCTTCTAATCTAACGGAAGGAACCTACACGGTGACCATAACGGATAATAACGGATGTTCGGTTACGGCACAAGCGGTAATAACCCAACCCGATGAATTGATCGCATCAACTATTGTTGATCAAAATGTTTCCTGTTTCAACGGTACGGATGGAGAAGCCACCGCATCCGGAGTTGGAGGAACAATCGTGGCAGACTATACTTATGCTTGGTCCACCTTGCCGATTCAAACTACGGCTACGGCGACGGGCTTAAGTGAAGGAACTTATACGGTTACGATCACCGATGATAATATGTGTTCCTCTACGGCACAGGTAACCATTACCGAACCGACTCAAGTAACGGCTTCCGCTATGGTGGACCAAACGGTTTCTTGCTTTAATGGTACGGACGGTGAAGCCACCGCATCAGGAGTGGGAGGAACGGTATCCGCGGATTATACCTATGCCTGGTCTACCGTGCCGGTACAAACTACGGCTACGGCAACAGGGCTTGCTCAAGGAACTTATACCGTAACCGTTACGGATGATAACTTATGTAGTGCTACCGCTCAGATAACCGTTTCCGAACCTACTGAAGTTACGGCATCCGCGGTGGTGGATCAAAATGTTTCTTGTTTCAACGGTACCGATGGCGAAGCCACGGTATCAGGTACGGGCGGAACCATTGCTACGGATTATACCTATGCTTGGTCCACTATGCCGGTTCAAACTACGGCTACCGCGACGGGTCTTACTCAAGGAACGTATACGGTGACCGTTACGGACAATAACCTTTGTTCCGCGACTGCCGAGGTAACCATTTCCGAGCCAACGGAAGTAACAGCCGTTGCTGCCGTTGACCAAAACGTGAGCTGTTTCGGCGGCTCAAATGGCTCCGCGACAGTAACCGGCGGCGGCGGAACCATTGCTGCTGATTATTCTTATGCTTGGTCCACTATGCCGGTTCAAACCGGTGCTACGGCAACGGGTCTTGCCCAAGGAACTTATACCGTTACGGTTACGGATGATAATCTATGTTCTACAACTGCTGAGGTGACGGTTACGGAGCCTGTGGTGGTAACCGCTTCTACCAACGTTGATCAGAATGTTTCCTGTTTTGGAGGGGATGATGGTTCGGCTACCGCAACGGGTGCCGGTGGAACCATTGCAGTAGATTACACTTATGCGTGGTCTACAATGCCCGTACAAACTACGGCAACGGCAACAGGTTTAGCAATGGGAACATACACGGTAACCATTACTGATGATAATGGATGTTCCGCGACTGCGGACGTGGACATAACGGAACCCACGGAAGTTATGGCAACTGCCGTTACTGATACGGAAGTGACCTGTTTTGGAGGTAATGATGGTTCAGCATCCGCTTCTGGTACCGGAGGGACCGTTGCCGCGGATTATACCTATGCTTGGTCAACCATGCCGGTACAAACTACCGAAACCGCAACAGGTTTGACGGAAGGTGTATATACCGTTACCGTTACGGACGACAATGGATGTTCTGCCACGGCAGAGGCTACGATTACTCAGCCCACGGCTGTAGTTGCGTCAACGGCTGTTGACCAAAATGTATCCTGTTTTGGCGGAAATGATGGTTCAGC
>JAHDDF010000166.1:7119-9239 GCA_020629475.1 Saprospiraceae bacterium | reverse complement strand
GGGAAAGTATAATAAACCCGGAAAAGAAAAGGCTGAAAAGCCCGAGAAAGAAAAAAACGAAAACAAAGGCAAATCAAAAAAGGGCAACAAGGGCAAATCCAAGGAAAAAAAGGATAAGAAATCAAAAAACTGATTTCAATCATCAACCCATGTTCGGGTCTTTTGTCCCGAACATGGGTTGAGATGTAATATTATTTCCCCTTAAAATCAGCAGCTCGTTTCTCCACGAAAGCCGCGGCGCCTTCCTTGAAATCTTCCGTATCCGCGGTTTCACCGAAGGCATTGATTTCATATTCGTAACCATCCACGATTTTATCGAAATGCGCGTTTACGCATTCAATCGTTTTTGCGATGGCGATAGGTGCCTTGGTCGCTATTTTTTCTAGTATCTCCTTGGCTTTGGCAACTTCCTGTCCTTGCTCCACCACATGGTTAGCTAGCCCTAAACGGTAAGCCTCATCCGCCTTGATCATATCGGCGGTAAGCAATAATTCCAAAGCTTTTCCTTTGCCGATTAAATCCACCAAGCGTTGGGTCCCGCCATAGCCGGGAATAATACCCAAGTTTACTTCGGGCTGACCGAAACGTGCTTTAGCCCCGGCAATGCGCATATGGCATGCCATGGTCAACTCACAACCGCCTCCTAAGGCAAAACCATTTACCGCCGCAATAACGGGAACGTGAAAACGCTCAATCAAAAAGAATACTTCATGCCCATTGCGCGAAAGCGCGGAAGCTTTCTCCTTATCCAAGGAGGCAAATTCCTTGATATCCGCTCCTGCCGCAAATGCCTTCTCCCCTGCTCCCGTGATAATGACACCACGTAAACCGTCCACTTTCTTATAATCCTCGGAAAAGAAAGTCCTTAAATCAGCGAAAACGTATTTATTCAAGGCGTTCAATGCCTTTTCACGATTAATGGTAAGTGTAACGATCCCGTTTTCTTGGGCAAACAATAGGCTTTGGTATTCCATAAGGACAATTTGATTTTATGACGGCAAAAATAAGAATTTCCGGAAGCGAACAATATTTTACCTTTGCGCCGTGAGTACGATCAAGGAAATAGGGATTTTACTGAGGAAGGAAATTCTTCTGGAATGGCGCAGCAAATACGCCTTGGGAGGTATCCTTTTGTATGTCATGTCCACGGTTTTCGTGGTGTACAACGGGTTCCTCAATTTGGATGCCCGGGTATGGAACGTATGCTTTTGGATCATATCGATTTTTGCTTCCGTAAATGCGGTGGCAAAAAGCTTTATTTCCGAGAACGGTAATCGGCAGTTGTATTACTATACATTGGCATCACCGGCGGCGGTTATCTTTTCCAAAATCATTTATAATACCTTCCTACTCCTAGGGCTGAACGGGTTAACGTTTGCCGTCATGTCCTTGATAGCCGGTAATCCGGTGAAGGAAACAGGGCTGTTCGCTATCGCCATCCTTTTGGGTAGTGCGGCAATGGCAGCATCTTTTACCTTTATTTCCGCTATCGCCGGTAAGGCAAAAAATTCCGCAACCTTAACCGCCATTTTGAGTTTCCCGATAATCATCCCCGTTTTAATGACTTTGATAAAAATTTCCTCAAACGCCCTTCGATTAATGACGGATACCGCAGTAAACCAAGACATCTGGACCCTAGTGGCTATAAACGCTATGCTATGGGCTTTGGCTTATGTGTTGTTTCCGTTTTTGTGGAGGGAGTAATTATTTTGAGACGTTAGATTTTTAGATGTTAGACGTTAGACTTTTTCCGCTTGGAAAAATTAAACTGTTGTAATCTCTGATTTATCAGTTACTAACCATCTTTTCATCCTGAACTATCGTGCTAAAAAAATCAGAATGAAGCACTGGTGGAAAATACTGGCAATCCTCTTAGCGGGTTACTCTTTAGTAGCGGGGCTTGCCGTTCCCTTGGATCCGGGGATTGAATACGTATATCCGGCAAACGGAAAAACCGGGGAGGTATTGAACTTGGAAGTAGCGGGATACAATACGCATTTCAAGGACGCGAAAGATGTTCGCGCTTGGTTAAAGTTGGATTCGGTTAACTTCCTTGCCGGGCAAATCACGAAGATCGAAAGCAATAAAAGTGCGAATATCGCTTTCAAACTTCCCGTGGA
>JAHDDF010000166.1:0-7019 GCA_020629475.1 Saprospiraceae bacterium | reverse complement strand
TTCGTGGTTCCTAGATTATATGAAAGCCTCCATCCCGGCAGTGGCGGTAATCCCGGTTTCGGGGGAGACGATTTAGACAATCATATGCGAATGATTTTCTATCCGGCCATCATTGGTTGGACATTGATGGGTGTTTGGATGGCTTCCCTCTCCTATCGCTTCATGAAACTCAAGAATTCCTGGTTGGAACGCTAAGGGTAGATACTTGGATTTCAAAAAAACGTAGAACATTTTTAACCAAACTGCCACTTACAGGTATGAATATTTTGCAGAAGGGAAAAAAACATGGGCTTTCTTTGTTTTATTCTAGGGAAGTTTCCAAATTGCGCCAACTAAATTTCCGTACCTCAGGTATGAGGAAGACAACCATAACCTTACTACTTATCCTTCCCGCCTTGTTAACCCAAGCACAGGAGGAACCCGGCTTTATGGAAAGCTCAGGGAAAATTTGGGTGGTGGTAGCTACGATTATTGCCCTTTTCATCGGAATCGTCGTTTTCCTTTTCGTCCTGGACCGGAAAATCACAGCATTAGAACACCAAATAGAAAGTTAGAATGAGCCATCAAAGCTTCTTCGCCAGTGTGGAGCGTAACTTCGACAAAGCAGCGCAACACACAGGGCTTCCCCAAGGACTTCTGGAGCAAATCAAGGTTTGTAACGCGGTTTACCAAATCAAGTTCCCCGTTAAAATCGGGGATGAGTAT
This sequence comes from Saprospiraceae bacterium, assembly GCA_020629475.1. GTDB lineage: Bacteria > Bacteroidota > Bacteroidia > Chitinophagales > Saprospiraceae > JAHDCE01. Next base: position 6,314 of record JAHDDF010000166.1, on the reverse strand, counting down.
CACGTTATCGAAGCCTACCGTGTTCAGCACAGTCACCACCGTTTACCCACCAAAGGAGGTATCCGTTACGCGTTAAGCGTAAACCAAGACGAGGTTATGGCACTTGCTGCCTTGATGACCTATAAGTGCGCTATCGTGGATGTACCATTCGGTGGTGCTAAGGGAGGCGTAAAAATCAACCCTCGCGCCTATTCCGAGTTCGAATTGGAAAAAATTACCCGTCGTTATACCACGGAATTGATCCGCAAGAACTTCATCGGTCCCGGTATTGATGTACCTGCACCTGATTACGGAACCGGAGCCCGTGAAATGGCTTGGATCGTGGATACGTACCAAACCTTCAAGCACGGTGATATCGATTCCGCGGGTTGCGTAACGGGTAAGCCCGTGAGCCAAAACGGTATCCGTGGTCGTGCGGAAGCTACCGGACGAGGTGTATTCTACGGTTTGCGTGAAGTATGCTCCTTCAAGGAGGATATGGCAAAAGTAGGTTTGGAACCGGGTATCGAAGGAAAAACCATGGTTATCCAAGGTTTGGGTAACGTAGGATATCATACGGCACGTATCTCCATCAACGAAGGAGGCGTAAAACTTATCGGTGTAGCCGAGTACGAAGGTGCCATCGTTAAGGAAGACGGTATCGATATCGAGGCATTGATGACGCACCGCCGTGAAACGGGTTCCATCCTTGACTTCCCCGGCGCCAAGAATCTACCTAAGCGTGAGGATGCTTTGGAATTGGAATGCGACATTCTTGTACCTGCCGCCTTGGAAAATCAAATCCATGCCGGTAACGCAAGTAGAATCAAGGCAAAAATCATCGGTGAAGCGGCAAACGGCCCCGTTACCGCTGATGCGGAGGATACATTACTGAAGAAGGGAATCATTATCGTACCCGATATGTATATCAATGCGGGTGGTGTAACGGTTTCTTACTTCGAGTGGTTGAAGAACCTTAGCCACATGCGTTTCGGTAGAATGGAGAAGCGTTTTAACGCCAACACCTACGAAAACTTGGTATCCACAGTGGAGCGTTTGACCGGAAAGGTTATCGGACCTAAGGAAAGAAGCGTATTGACACGTGGTGCGGACGAGATTGATTTGGTAAACTCCGGATTGGAGGAAACCATGATTGAGGCGTACCGTCAAATCCGTGACGTGTATATCAGCTACGATAAAATTACGGATTTACGTACTGCGGCATTCGTTAGTGCCTTGAATAAAATTAGTAGTGACTACATGGCTTTGGGTATTTTCCCATAACCATAAGGTCAAAATAATATTACGAAAACGCTAAAGTTTTCGAGAATGCGGCAAAAGGAATCACTCGATTTTTTTTGCCGCATGAAATTTTATTCCGTAAAGTTTATATTTGCGACTGATTTTTAGTTTTTTGCAGAAAACCATTTGAACAGATAGAATGAATATGGAGAAGCTGGATAAAATCGATTTAAAGATCCTTAGGATTCTACAGGAAAACAGTAAGATTACCAACCTTGAATTGTCGAAGCGTATCGGCTTGTCTCCTGCCCCAACTTTGGAACGCGTAAAAAAATTGGAGCAGAGTGACGTCATCAAGAGTTACCACGCCCACGTGAACCCTCAAGCCATTGGTTTGAATGTTCAAACTTTCGTTTTGGTTTCCTTGGCTTGGCAGAAGAAAAACGCCCGTCAACACTTCTTGGACAAGGTGCGTGAAATCGACGAAATCGTATCCTGCTACATCATTACCGGTGAAGCGGATTTCTTGGTCAAAATCGTTTGTAGGGACATTCCTACTTACGAGCAGTTATTGTTCAAGACGCTTTCCCAAATCGAGGAAATCGAGCGTTTGAAAACCTTGATGACCTTATCCACTTTCAAGGACTCAAAAATTCTTCCCTACAAGTATTCATAGGGAAACCAAGTACTATACTATCCAACTAGAACGAGCGAAATCGCGGATTCCTTCGGGGATTTGCGATTCGCTGTTTTTAGAAGAACTATAATCTCTAACATGTCAGGTAAAAAGAACGCCCTTATTTGGAAATTGGAATCCGGTGATAAGGATGCCTCATATCTCATCGGGACCATGCACGTGAAGGATGCCGCCGCATTCTCAAGGGTCAATGACATGTATGCCGCCATAGATGCTTGTGAGGTTTTTGCCACGGAATTCAATTTAGAGGAAGCCGATCATAACCTTACCGCAGAAACCATGGATCTGAAGAACGGGCAAACGCTTCAGTCCTTAGTCGGGAAAAAGCGCTTCAAAAAAATGGCGAAGCGGGTGGAGCGGGAATTCGGCTTGGACATATCCTTGTTTAACGGAAGTTTACCCTTGCTTTTAAGCAATATGCTCACCGAGCAAATCCTTTCCGATGACATGCAGCATTCCCTTGACGAGAGCTTGTATCGCTATGCCAAGGAGCAGGAAAAAACCACCCTTGGCGTGGAAACCTTCTTGGAACAAATGGAAATCTTGGGTAAAATCCCAATCGACATCCAAGTAAAGCAACTGAAGGATATGCTGGGGAATCTTGGCGCTTATCGCAAACACGTAAGGAAATTGGCGAAAGCCTACCGTCAAGAAGAAATAGGGAAACTGTATAAGGCAACAAAAAAATCAATGGGTTCCCTTAGAAAACTCATGATTTACGACCGCAATGAAAGAATGGCGGAAAGGATGGTCAAAATGATGCAAGAAACCTCCTGTTGCTTTGCCGTGGGTGCCGCTCATTTGGATGGCGGAAAAGGAATTTTACGAAAACTTAAGCATTCAGGTATTACTTTATCAGCGATTTAAACGCATTCTTAAGATAGATTTCATTTACCGCCCCTATCCCCTTACCGTAATAAAACCGATATTTGCACAAATTTTACGGGTGCACCCGGATTTCTTCGAAAGAAAAAAGAGATACATTCATGAATATCAATACTTCAACACGTTTTCGCCCCGGCGTTCTTCACGGGGACGAGGTTCAAGAGGTTTTGAACTTTGCCAATGATAACGATTTCGCCATTCCTGCGGTAAACGTAGTGGGAACCAACTCCGTTAATGCCGTTTTGGAAACGGCACGTGAGGTTAATTCTCCCGTAATCGTTCAATTCTCCAACGGTGGTGCTTCCTTCTTCGCCGGTAAGGGAATGAAAAGTGAAACCTTCCGTCCCGATGTATTGGGTGCGGTATCCGGTGCCATGCACGTGCACAATGTTGCCGAGGCATATGGCGTAACCGTAATCCTTCACACGGACCACTGCGCCAAGAAACTCCTTCCTTGGATGGACGGAATGCTGGAGCACGGCGAGCGTTTCTACGAGAAAAACGGACGTCCGCTTTATAGCTCCCACATGTTGGATTTGAGCGAGGAATCCCTAGAGGAAAACGTTCTTACTTCCAAGGCGTACATGAAGCGCATGGCGGCAATGGATATGACCATTGAAATGGAACTAGGCGTCACCGGTGGTGAAGAAGACGGCGTGGATAACACGGATGTGGATTCCTCCAAACTTTACACCCAACCGGAGGAAGTAGCTTACGCTTACAAGGAACTAAGCGAGGTAGGTGAGCGCTTCATGATTGCGGCGGCATTCGGTAACGTACACGGTGTTTATAAGCCGGGTAACGTGGTTTTACGCCCGGAAATCTTGAAGAACTCCCAAATCCACATCAAGAAGGAATTTGGTTTGTCGTCCGATAATCCCATCAACTTCGTATTCCACGGTGGATCCGGTTGTTCCCGCGAGGAAATCCGCGAGGCAATCGAGTACGGTGCCATCAAGATGAATATCGATACGGATATGCAGTGGGCATTCGCTTCCGGTGTGCGTGACTATTTCAACGACAAGGCGGACTACCTGAGAACACAAATCGGTAACCCGGAAGGGGACGATAAACCGAACAAGAAAATATATGACCCACGTAAGTGGCTCCGCGTAGCGGAAGAATATTTCAAAGACCGTTTAGTTACGGCTTTCGAGGATTTGAACTGCATGAACAGGAACGCATAAACCAAACCTATTCATCCATGTTTAAGAGGGGATTTCCGCAGGGAAATCCCCTTTTGTTTTGTCTTTTTGTCCGAATTGTAATAATAACTGCACTTTGGTCATGTTTGCTTTTGACATATCGGTGCGAATTTTGATATTTTACGAACAATTCAGCAATGAGCACTTTTGAAAATCATTCAATCCTATATCTCATGAAAAAAAAATCTACACTAACCACATTAGCTTTTGCCCTTGTTTTGGGTGTTGCTTTCCTTACTCTTCAGTCCAGTAGTGGTGGAAGAAATAATGACACCGCTTGTTCCAACTGTCATTTTGGAGGAACAGCCGATGGTTTCGTTACACTAACTTGGTCTGCAGGAGATAATTTAACTTACTGCATTAATGACGCTGATGCTGTCGTAGGTGGATTCCGGGTAGTTGCCTCTTCCGGTACTCTTACCCCAGGAGGAGATAACCGTAATGGGGGAAGTACAAATAGCATCACACAATCTTTTTCGAAAAGTTTCTCAGGTGGACAAGTATGTTGGAATTTCTCTTGGAGCGGAACAGGAAGTATCCAAGGTGTTACCTTCTCCAGTTGGGCTAATGCCGCAAACGGAAACGGAAGTAGCGGAAACGGCGACGTAGGATATGCTATGACCTTCGCCAACCTTCCCGTTGAATTCATCTCCTTCGATGCGCGTATGATTTCCGATAATACGGTTATGCTGGATTGGTCTACGGCAACCGAGGAGAACTCCATGTCTTTCGAGGTACAACGCTCCTTGGACGGCAGGGATTATTCCACCATTGATGTAGTGGATGCCGCAGGTGAATCCACTGAAATATTGGATTACCAATACCGTGATGATATCACCGGCTTAAACGGTAATATCTACTACCGCTTGCGCCAAGTGGATTATGATGGTAGCTTCATGTTCTCCCGTGTAGTAAACATCAATGCCGGACAAAAAGGCAAAGCGCTAAAGTTGTATCCTAACATCCTTTCAGTGGGTCAACAGTTCCGCTTAATCATGGATACTGAATTTGAGGGTAACGCCACTGTTTCCATTTTCAATACGGCAGGACAAAAAGTAAAAGCATTCAATGTTTCCTCCGAGGATTTATTGAACGGTCTTGAAACCGGTGCGGATATCAATACTCCGGGCACTTATTTCCTTGTATTGGAAAACCAAGCTGCCGGAATTCTTGAGACGACTAACTTCCAAGTTACTTCTCGCTAATACGCTTTAGCAAACGCATAAAAAAATGCCCGCAGCATTGCTGCGGGCATTTTTTTATGCTCGGAATAGTTCCGATTATTAATCACCTTGAAGCAAATACAACAACCTCAAGAACTCGAAGTACAACCACACCAATGTAGTCAATAATCCGAAGGCTCCGTACCACTCCATGTATTTGGGTGAACCGCCTTTTACCCCTCTTTCAATCATATCGAAATCCAAAAGGAGGTTCAAGGAAGCAATCACCAAGATGAAAGCGGAAAGGCCATAGCTCCAAAGTCCTCCTTGGTGCAGGTAACTGGCTTCAAAACCAAAGAAGAAAGAAAGGACGAAGGTTACCAAATACATTAACATGATACCCATCGTTGCCGCCACGATAGCCGTTCTAAATTTCTTGGTCACGGGGATAATACCGGAACGGTAAATCATCAACATGGCAAACAAGGTCATACCCGTTAAGCCGATGGCTTTGAATATCATATCCTCATGCAAACCAAATCCCGTAAAGGCGTATGAGACCGCCCCTAGGAATAATCCTTCCAGAATAGCATAGATGGGTGCCAAAACCGGAGCCATTTTAGGTTTCATGGAAATAAATATGGCAAGCATCATACCTCCGAACATACCACCGTACCAAGCGATGGGACCATTAAACCACCCGAAGGAAAAGAAAGCCACACCTACTACGATAAGCGTAAGAAGTAATGCTTTATTCATCGTTCCGGAAAGGGTCATCTTATCCTCTTGGGCAACGGGAACGTCCAATACATCGGCGTATGCGCCATTCCCATTATCGAATTTCTTCATAATGGGGTTATTCGATTTTTGGAATCTGTTCAACATTTCATTTAATTTTAATCTACTTGTCGAAAAGGATAACAAACCTGATTATCCTTTCAGTTCAATATTAAGACTTTGAAATCTAAAAATATGACTCATTAACATGCAGAAATCCGACCAAATAAGAAAATTTCTCGATGAGGAAGGAAAATTAAACATATATCCTTCTAAGCCTAGGAACAAAATCGTAGTCCTAGAATTCCTTGCAAGCAAGTTTGAATGGGAAAAAGTATATTCCGAAATGGAGGTCAATAACATCCT
>JAHDDF010000701.1 GCA_020629475.1 Saprospiraceae bacterium | reverse complement strand
GGGATCTCCATGGGCAAGGAAGCTTAACAAGTAAGGGATGTGCAAGGCGTAATTCACCGTTTCGGTTTCCTCGTCGGGTATTCCGCCAATGATAAAACTAGCGGCTTCCTCCGTATGGAAATGAGCTTCCATTGCCGCTAATTTAGCGGGCTGCCTTTCGGCAACGCTCTTGGCGGCAATATCGCCCGACAAGGGTGTAAGAATGGCAAAAACAGAAGCAAAACCCAAGGCGATGGTAAACGCCTTTTTGTGGAATTCGTTCTTCTTGTCTTTTAATAATAAAAGACCGTGTAAACCCGCTACGGCAAAGCCGGTTGCCACGAATGCAGCCAAAACCATGTGTAAGGCTTGAGGGAACCAAGCATCATTAAACATGGCGGCGAAGGGGTCAATATTGATGTATTCCCCGTTCACGAATTCAAACCCGGCAGGGCTGTTCATCCAGCCGTTAGCCGCAACCACGATAATCCCGGAAGCCAAGCCCGCGAAACCAACGACCAAGCCGGAAATCCAGTGGATTTTCTCGGGTAACTTGTCCCAACCGTACAAGAAAAGACCAAGAGCGATTGCCTCGATGAAAAAGGCGGTTCCCTCCCAAGAAAAGGGCATTCCGATAATGGGTCCCGCATGCTTCATAAATTCCGGCCAAAGTAAGCCCAATTCAAAAGACAACATGGTTCCGGAAACGGCTCCGACGGCAAAGAAAATCGCGACTCCCTTAGACCAAGCCTTGGTCAAATCCTTATACACTTGTTGGCGGGTACGGAGCCACTTCCATTCGGCGAAAGCCATAAAGAAGGGCATGGTCATACCAATACAAGCGAATATGATGTGGAAGCCCAAGGAAAATGCCATTTGAAGACGGGCGGCTGTAAGTACGTCCATGATGGTTTCGGGTGTTGATGGATGGACAAGTTGAACACGAAAAAAATCATGTTCAAGCCTAAAATACGAAGCAGTAGGATTGGAATGGTTCTAAATTTCTAAAGACTTCTAAAGACATAAAAAACCGTCAAACCGATAATTCCTACAATCAATAGCCATCTTCTTATTCTCAGCTTACGTCTTTTCTTTTTTAAATCATCAGCTAAAACAGCATCCCCGTCCTTTTCAGCCTTTTTAATTTGTTCACCCATTTCCTTAATTTCTCTTTTCCGTTTTTTCCTTCTTTTAGGCATTAAAGTTCCAGCCCAAACCCAACTAATAATCGCTAGTAGCCAACTCGCACCACCTGAGTACATTAACAGATCAAAACCCACCATTGGCCCCGCCATGTTCATGGATAATGCACCCATAAAAAAACCTAAACCCGCTATGAACAAAAGAGCACCAACGATAAAAAGTACTATTCTTTTTTGTTTTTTCTTCGCCTTTAATTCAGTTTCATCCTCTTGTAAAGGAGCCTCTTTTATTTCAAAAATTGAAGTATCGTTATGAATAGGTAACAAGGGACGAGCAAGGACATTTCCAATGGTAAAAAGCTGTAATAGG
>JAHDDF010000700.1 GCA_020629475.1 Saprospiraceae bacterium | reverse complement strand
ACTGAAGGAGAATTTCTTCTCGGGGCATTCGTGGAAGGAGAGTGTAGAGGATTGGCAAATCCAACCACCTTGCCCGATGTTGACGGAAATGCCTTCTTCCTTACCGTTTCCGGTGCCTACGAGGAAGATGTGGAGTACAAATTATTGAATGTTCAAACGGGAGAAGAAGTGCCTTTGATGGCAATGGACCCCTTCATGCCGGATGGCCATTTGGGTAGTTTGACTGAGCCTCGTGCCCTTGAATTGCCTGGGTTCTATGATTGTGAATCAGCTACGGTAGTAGGCGTTGAGATTATTGAGGATTTCAGTATTTCCGTAGCGCCGGAATTGTTCCATACCGAAATCGTAATCCGTATGGAAGGCGAGATTCCACAAGAGCAAATCCAAGTAAGTCTTTCGGATGCATTAGGAAGAATGGTCCTCGAACCGAAAGGCTATGATGCCGCTTCGAATATCGTCATCAATCAAGGATTGGCGGAGCTTCCGAACGGACCCTACTTCATGACGATTCGCATCGGTGAGTCTACCAAGACATTCAAGGTGGTCAAAATGAGGCCTTAATACCTTTTTAATACGAGACTTTATTACGACTTGCTTTCCTAGAAAGCAGGTTGTAATAAAGCCCTTCAAAATAGAGTATCATGTTACAACGATTCATATATTTTAGCTTGGTGCTGATAATGGGTATTTGGATAATTCCCGCCCATGCCCAAGCACCTGATTGGCAGGTAAACCCCAACGACTATTTATTCCAAATGACGGTTTCCTCCGTGGTGGTTATTGATTGTGAAGAATCCACGGATCCCGACGATATGCTTGGCGCATTCGTAAACGGGGAATTGAGAGGATTTACCCGTTTAAATCAAGTGGTTTCGGATAGGAATTTAGGTTTCTTGGTCTTGTACAGTAATCAAGTCGCCGACGAAACCGTCACCTTTGAATTTTACGATGCGAGCGCCGATATGCTCATGACATTGGACAATGAGGAAACCTTCCTGTCCGATGCGATATTAGGCAATAGCGCTTCACCTTATTTGATGACGGATAATTTCATTTCCGACGAGATTAGCTTGGATATTCAATGGAATTCCATTTCCGAGGATACGCCTGTTGGTACTTTAATCGGAACCTTGGCTGGAAATGATGAGAATGATGGTGAAACCTATACGTTTTCATTAACGAACGAAACCTATCCTAACGTAAATCCTTGGTTTACGATACAGAACGGGAACGAATTGTATGGCAACGCCCAACTTCAACCCGGGACATGGCCGGTGAGTGTAACCGTTGATGATGGTTCGGGCTGCTTGTTTAATGGTGCCGTTTTCATCACCATTGTTGACGGGGATTTCAGCACGCATCCACATTCGATTGCAACCGCTCCTTTACGGGTGAATGAAAATGAGCCGGGCGGTACTCAAATATTGGAATTAAGCGCCTTGAATTTTTACGGTGATCCCTTGGATAATTCCAACTTGGATTATGCCATAGG
>JAHDDF010000699.1 GCA_020629475.1 Saprospiraceae bacterium | reverse complement strand
GGTAGATATCAACAACCTCATCAACGAGAACGGAAGTTCCTATGACGCGGGCTCCACCCAATCCGATATCAACGCGGACGGAACGGTTAACGCCGTGGACTTTTATCAAATGGTACAGAACTTTAATGTATCCCAATCCGTGAGTTACGGTCAATAAATTCCAAATCAACACCCTGTTTCCCAAATCATTACACCCCGGAGAACGTTCAATCGATATTTTTTAAAAAATAACGGTAACGTTTTCCGGGACTAAGGGAACCTAACAGTGATTTTGGAATATTTTCTCACTATTTTTAGAATAACAATCATCATGAAAAATATGAAAACCAAATTTGTAGTACTTCTACCCCTTTTCATTGTCTTCCTCATTTCAAACATTGCCCAAGGACAAACCTACAACCTGAAATTCGAACAGATTGCAGGGAACTCTTCCGAGATGGTCATTGAAATCTATATGAGTGGTTCAAGCGCTTTCAAGGTAGGAACCTCCAACCTCGTATTTGAATTCGATCCAAGCATCGTGGACAATCCCTCCTTGGTTTCCGAGGAATTCTCCTCGGTTTACATGGTAGACGTAGATGAAAAATCATCCACAAAGGCGGATTTTAATTTCGTATACGGGACCTTTTGGGATCCGACCAGCGCGGATGACATTACCGCCTATCCTACATGGACTAAATTGGGTACGGTAAGATTTGATGTAATATCCGCAGGAGGCAGTACGGATCTCACTTGGATTGAGGCGGCTACTACGGAAACGGTAGTTTACGACAGCGATGCCAACCGTCTTAACGCGGGATCCTACGTGCTTGATCATTCCTCAGGAACCCTACCTGTTGAACTCGTGAATTTCCAAGCGGAAAGAAGGGGCAATGATGCCCAATTGGAATGGACTACCGCTAGCGAGGAAAATGCCTATGGTTTTCAAATCGAGCGCTCTTTTGACGGTGCGGAATTCGAGAAAATAGGATTCGTTTTGGCACAAGGTGGTATTAGTCAAATGCAATCCTACAACCGGGTAGATAGCGATGTGCGCTCCACCTCCAAAGCTTACTATCGTTTAAAGATGGTTGATTTGGATGAAACCTTCGAATACTCCCCTATTCGGGTAGTGGCATTCGATGGTAGTTTCTTAGATGGTTTAAACATAGGGCCCAATCCGGCGAAAGGTTATACCAACCTTTCATTCCAAACCAATACAGAAGGAACGGCATTGATTCAAATCATGGATACCCAAGGAAAAATGGTGCAGGAATTCTACATAGAAACCACTATAGGGGTTAATCAAACCACCTTAGAATTCCAAGACCTTCCCACCGGGACTTATCAAATAAGCCTTACACTAGGCGAAGAAAGAAACACCGAAAAGCTATTTATAGTGGATTAAATTCCGAGGGAGGGTTCCCGACGGGGCGCCCTCCCACTATTGGCTTTTTCCTTATCTACAATCCACTATAAATTTCAGTCATGTTTCGCTATATCCATAAGGCATT
>JAHDDF010000165.1:5104-9291 GCA_020629475.1 Saprospiraceae bacterium | reverse complement strand
TTGGTAGGTGTCATAAGAACCTACCTCTACCATGATATCCGGACGGGAAACATCAACGATTTTTAGACCATCCGTATAATAGGAAATCACAAGAAAATCATCCTTTACATGGACATTGTGTGGAACAACACCGGTTCCTTCGGTATCCTCCGGTACCCAAGTATCCAATAGCTGGATATTATTGGGATCGGATACATCGTAGGAATCAATATTGGCATTACCTAATTCATCAGTTGTAAATAGGTAATTCCCGTCATCACTCAACCAAGCATTATGGGTGTAGTTGAAGGTGGTATTTTGGTAGTTGATCACTTGGATATCCGACTTATCGGAAACATCCATGATGGAGAAATCACCGTCATTGATATTGGAACTATAAGCGATATTATTCCTCACGTAAACATCATGGGAATAACGTGCCTCCCCTGCCCCGACCAAAGGCGGGTTGGTAGGATTGGCATCCACGTCAAAAATCAAGAGTCCACCCGCGTTTAGGTTTGAACCTGCTACGTACAAGTACCCGAATTCATCAATGTACAAGTTATGAATGGTACCCAAACTTCCCCCGGAACCGTTTACGTTAAGATTGGGCTGGTAGAAATTCCAAGTAACGTTGCCGTTTTCAACATCCGTCAAATTAATAATGAGGATACCATCATTTGCTTCCGCGGAAACGTAGGCGTAATCGCCCCAGGTTTTCATATCCCTCCAAATGGTATTACCGCCATTGATAAATTCAAGTTCAACGGGGTTGGTCGGATCCGCCAAGGAAATAACGGCAGTACCGGAGTATTCGCCCATAATAGCGTATTCCGTCCCGAATTCATCGGTATAACCCCAAATATCACTGACATCATTGGGATAATCCAATGTTCCGAGAAGGTTTAAGTTGTAATTCTGCCCAAGGAGCAGCAGGGGAAAAAACAAAATGAAAACAAAGCCGAAAAAAGTTTTCATGATAATTATTGTGGTATGATGGAATGCTGATTGTTTAACTGATCTTCCGGGGGCTTTAGAAAGGGAACGCAAAGAAAACCAAGCTTTACCCCTTATTGCTATTTATTGGATGCTTATGTCTTTTTCCTGTCAATGACGGCAACGGTAATCCGGCTTTCACAGATTTGTTTCCCGTCCTCCCTTTCAATAACGATGCGCCAAACATGCATTTTCCGTCCTACTTTCAAAGGCGTACAGGTCCCGGTTACTTTACCTGAGGTAGCGGAACGCATATGATTGGCATTGATTTCCACACCTACGGGTTGTTGGGTAGATAAGTCTTCAAGGCACATCAAGGAGGCAACACTCCCAAGGGTTTCCGCGAGTGCGACAGAGGCGCCCCCGTGCAATAATCGCATGGGTTGAAAGGTTCTCTCGTCTACCGGCATGGTCGCTTTTAGGTAATCATCACCGATTTCCGTGATTTCTATCCCTAAATGCCCTACCAAAGTGTAGCCATTTGTCCCGTTTAATGCTTCAAGTTCAAAATCCTGTTTCCAAATTCTCTCTGTCATGGTAATGCGCTGTAACTTTTCGCATATTGCAACCGTCTCCCGAGGAAAGGGTTCACTCCCGCCTCGATTGGCGCACAAAAATAAAACTTCACCACCGCAATGAGAAACCTCATTTCCTTTTTACCGTTTTTCCTTATTTCCTTGATTTCCACGGCACAAGTAGTGGGCAGTATTACCTCCGACACCGGTGAGGAATTGGCTTTCGCCAATGTATACGTAAAAAACTCCACGAGGGGAACTACTTCCAACATCAACGGGGATTATCGTCTGGATCTTTCCCCGGGGAAGTACGAATTGGTTTTCCAGTACGTAGGGTTTGAGCAAGTGAATAAAAATATTGAGCTGGGTAATGATGAACTGCGCTTGGATGTGGTCCTCAAGGAAGAGAGCGTCGGGCTTGAGGAAGTGGTGGTGACCACGGAGGGTGAGGACCCCGCCTATGCCATTATCCGTAAGGCAAGGGATAAGCGAAAATTCCACCTCAATCAAGTTAAGCGATATAGTGCGGATGTATACATGAAGGGAAATCAGCAAGTTTCCGATGTCCCGGAAAAAATCTTCGGGGTGGAAATCGGGGATATGGGTGGTGTTTTGGATACAACGGGTTCCGGTATCGTTTACCTCTCCGAATCCATTTCCAAATTGCACTTTGAAGCGCCGGATAAATTCAAGGAGGAAATGATCTCCTCCAAGGTGAGCGGTGATGATAACGGCTTTAGTTTTAACCAAGCTTCAGCCATGGATTTTAATTTTTACCGCAATAGTTATGATGAATTCGGGCGGCCCATCGTCTCCCCTATCGCCGATAATTGCATGGTGTATTATAGATATAAATTGGAGGGGGCTTTTTATGAAAACGGTAGGTTAATTAATAAAATTAAAGTTATCCGGAAAAGGGATACGGACCCAAGTCTTTCCGGTTATTTATATATCATTGAAGACCTTTGGAATATCCATAGCGTGGATATGGTGGGTGATGGAAAAGCTTTCGGGGTATCGGCTTTGGATACGCTTAGATTAAAACAAACTTACGTACCCGTTGAAGCTGAAATTTGGCAACCCATTTCAAGGGTCGTGAATTTTAATTTAAAAATATTCGGTATTGGATTCGACGGTGTATTTACGGCGGTTTATTCCAATTATAATATAGCACCGGATTTACCCGAGGATTATTTTAATGCCGAAGTTTTAAAAGTAGAAGAGGAAGCCAACCAAAAAGATTCCGTTTATTGGGATGCCATTAGACCTATCCCATTAACTACGGAAGAAGTTTCGGATTATGCAAAAAAGGACAGCCTTCAAATCGTATGGGAATCCAAGGAGTATTTGGATTCCATGGATCGAAAAAATAATAAATTTAAAATCCTGAACCTCCTAGGGGGATATACGTATAATAATTCCTATAAAAAATGGAGCGTAGGATTCGAGTCCCCTATTTCAGCTATTTCATATAATACCGTTCAAGGTTTTTATCCTAATATTAAAGCCTCATTTAGAAAAGGGCTAGACAAACAAGAATATAAATGGTTTAGGGCGGAATCCAATGTACAATACGGATTTTCCGACAAGCAATTCAGGGGAACATTGGGATGGACGTATAATGCCAACCGAACCAATTTCCTAAGGCTGGAAATGGAGGGTGGAAGAGAAGCCGTTCAATTCAATTCAAGTGAACCGATAAATGATATTCAAAATTCGGTAGCTACATTAATGTTCCGTAGGAATTTCGCCAAGTATTACGATAAGTATTTCGGTAAATTTTCTTACCGTCAAGAAATATTCAATGGTATTTTATTAAATGCCTCTCTTGAATACGCACAAAGAAATCCACTGTATAACACTTCGGATTATTCCTGGGGATTTGAGGATAGCCGAACATTCACTTCCAACAATCCTCTTAGACCCAATGAACCCGGCACTGATGCATTTAATTCGCATCAAGCCCTTACTTTAGATATTAATATTCGAATAAGATTCAGGCAGGAATACCTGACTTATCCGAATAGAAAAATCATAACGGGAAGTAAATTCCCTGATTTCTTTATTCGATATAAAAGAGGTTTACCCGTCCTTGGCGGTGATACGGATTTCGACTTCGTATCCGTAAAAATGACGGATAATTTCTCCTTGGGCAGAGCCGGTAGAAGTTTCCTTTCCCTAGAAGGTGGCGCCTTCCTTTCCGAAGGAAATATTCCATTTCCCGACAGGAGGCATTTCAACGGCAACCGTGTTTATGTTGCTTGGACATCTACTTATACCGATGCCTTTCGAATGTTGGATTATTACAGGCACAGCACCACCGACCCTTATTTTAAAGTACATTGGGACCACAACTTCGGCGGCACTATCCTAGGAAAAATCCCGGGTGTAAGAAAATTACAATGGGAGCTAACCACCGGCGCGAATTACCTGCTTTCCGAGACGTCCGACCATTATACGGAGGTGTTCGTCGGATTTGATAATATCGGTTTTAAAATTTTCAGAATATTACGCGTGGATTTCGTTACCGCATTTGACGTTGACGGTTTCCGTGAATTCCGCGTTATTACGGGAGTTGATCTTTAATTAAAAATGAGGAATGAATAATTAAGAATGAATTCATTCTTAATTGAAATTTCAAAAATTGAAAAAATACAGATTCCATATCATAGAAGACCCTAAGGGCAGGAAAACACC
>JAHDDF010000165.1:3775-5004 GCA_020629475.1 Saprospiraceae bacterium | reverse complement strand
AATTGAAAAAATACAGATTCCATATCATAGAAGACCCTAAGGGCAGGAAAACACCGCTTTGGAAAAAATTGGTGATGCATGCTGAATTGGGTCCTATATTCGGGATATTATTGCTTCCCTTTTGGTTGGTGTATTTGCCGTATAAATTCTTTCAATGGCTCTCCAATGCCACAAAAAAGAAACAATGGCAATATTTCCACATTGACAAAAAAGGTTTTCGAATTTCAGGAAATACGGAACCACGGGAATTTCCGTATTCAGCCGTTTCTAATTTGAAGTACAACTTCGCCACTTATATGGATCAGATCGGCTTCGATCAGTTTACCCATATCGCTTTTGACTTCGAAGGAGAATCATTTTTATATGCCATTGACGCCAACGGTCATAAGTCCTATAAAATATTCAAATACTGGTACGAAAACGGAATTCCTTTCTCGGAATTTTTTGACGGAAAGCGCGCTTACTTAATGAAGCAATTAAAGTATAAAGAAATTCAAGATTTCAAGAAGAAATATAATATTAAAGAATAGGCAAAAAAAAGAGGTAACCGAACTAACGATTACCTCTTTATCATTCTGCCTCTAATCTTATTCTGATTTATTGACCTTGCCGGAATATATTTTATTAGGGGTTTCAACCCTTACAAAATATAAACCCTGAGGAAGAGATTCTACATTCAAGGTAAACCTAGCGGAAACATTATTTATTTCCTGTTGGAGTACTTGTCGTCCTGCCCTATCGAACATTTGAACGGTAAGCGTACCTGAGGACTCTTCGGATAAGTCAATGTTTATAATATCCCTTGCGGGGTTCGGGAAAATATTAATATTAGAAACTTCGATATCCTTAATTCCGGTAATACCGTCCTCCATTTCCATTACCCTCAGCGGAGATTCATAATCCGCGGGCGCCTCCCCGAAAACCAGCATTTCTATTCCAACTAAAAATTCAAAACCCAAGGAGGGAGCATTAATACTAATAAAGAAAGTATCTACCCCTTCAAACCCGGCATTTGGTGTATATGCAATTATCGTTTCAGCGTTCGGGAAATCATCAGGATCAAATCCTAAATCATTAACGGAAAGGAATTCAACGGTACCATTTTCGGGATCGGTAACTACATCCAATTCCTGCTCAGGCAAAGCATCCGTTGGAATGTAGAAATAGAAAGGCGTTTCCATGTACGTTTCAAAAGTAGCCGCAATGGTTTCCCCGAAAGGATCCGTCGG
>JAHDDF010000165.1:0-3675 GCA_020629475.1 Saprospiraceae bacterium | reverse complement strand
ACTCCTTCAAAATCCAAAGCAGGCGTATAAGTAACCGCTTGTCCATCCTCAACTTGCTCGATAATGGCTTCCCCGTTTTGTGCTTGCTCATCCACAAAAAAGGTAAAATTATCAAAGCCGAAGGGTCCAAAACTAAAGGTAAATGGTGTATTTACGTAAGTGTCAAAAGCCACCCAGCTCATCCCCGGCGGATCGGTTGACGGCGGATCAGGATCAACGGGCTGCCCTACACCACCCACATAATATTCCAAACCGATGGTGAGACAATCGGTATCCCCCTCCGCTTCACACAAGGCGTATAACACCGTATCAATCCCATTAAATCCATCGTTTGGCGTGTAGGACAAGATAAAATTCACTCCAATTAACTCCGGGAATTGTTCCGTATCAAACTCATCCGTGGATAAGACTTCCGCAAATCCATTGCTGGCTTGTTGGATTACCTCAGCGGTAGCAACAGGAAGGAAATCCGGAGGAAAATACAGGAGACTCGGTTCTCCTTCGTAAACGTCAATTTGATAGTAGGTTACTTCTTGGGCATACATGAGGAGCGTCAAGGCTCCAAGGAAAAAGGTACAAATCAGATTTTTCATTTCTAATGGTTTTCAAAAGAAACAGGAAATGAAAAATTCGGTTTTCGCTTCTTTATCAAAGAATTACATTAACCTTACTTTTTGTCAAATACTTTGCTTTTTAGAATTCTTCTCGACCGTAAACAACCTTAAAAACCATTTGAACCTTACCGCCTAAGCCCCAATATCAATGTTGTCACGTACGAGTTAACACCGTTAGGTAAAACTGCAACAAGGTTGCGGCAAAATTCCCATAACTTTGTATTCGTGAAATTAATCGCATTCATATTGGCACTCTTTTTTGCTGTAGGTTCACTTACACCTGAATGTACGGGCGGCACCTGCGGAGAGGAACACGGACAGGAACAATCCCCTGAAAAGGTGTGATGATGCCTGTTTCTGTGCTTGCTGCGGTTTTTTATTTTTAAGTACTGATCTCCAAGAAACCAAGAAGCTTCAAAACGAGGAAGCGAAAGAAAAAGGCGCCTTCCCTAACAAAAGCCTGATTCCCGCTTCCTTCTCCGCTGATACTTGGCGCCCGCCCAATCATTAAGTCTTTCCTTTCTCAGGGATATCTATGTCCTGACCTCATGGATTCTACCAGGAATCCCATTTATTCTTATTCTAATTCAAAAACAGTGGAAAAGTATATCATTCTAGCAATATTAATTTTAGGCGCATTTTCAGCATCCGCCCAAACCGTTAAAGGAACGGTGGTGGACGAGGAGATGGCAATTCTTGAAGGTGCCTACGTTATTTGGGCAGGTACGGATATTGGTACCACTACCTCGGATTTTGGAGAATTCGAACTCAATGCGGACGCTATCGAAGACAAGCGTTTGGTCATTTCCTTTTTGGGTTATCAAAACGATACCATTCCCGTTACCGGTGATGCTGACTTTTTCATCCAACTCAAACCGGATGGTGAATTGTCGGAAGTCGTCGTGGAAGGCAGGCAAACCGGCGGGCATATTTCTTCCTCCTCGGTAGGAAAAGTTGAAATCATCAACAACGTGGAACTCGGTAAAGCCGCTTGCTGTGACCTAGCGGGCTGTTTTAATAATAATGCCTCCGTGGAGCCGGCAACCACGAATATCGTAACCAATTCCAGGGAGTTAAGAATCCTAGGATTAAGCGGTGTTTACAATCAAGTCTTACTAGACGGCTTCCCCTTGATCCAGGGGCTTTCCTTTCCCTACGGTGTTAGTTCGGTTCCGGGACCTTTCGTTGAAAACATTATGGTGGCAAAAGGAACCACCTCCGTCCTTCAAGGCTCCGAAAGTATTAGCGGTCAAATTAATGTCTTGCTCAAAAAACCGGTTGACGCGCCTGATCTCCATTTGAATTACTTCATGAATTCCTTTTGGGAGAAACAGTTCAACGCCTATGCTACCCAAGAGAAGGGTAAATTCGCGAATGTGGTAGGTGCGCATATGGTTCTGCCCGCCGGGAAATTCGATCATAATAATGATGGTTTCCTTGATTTACCAAAGCTTACCCGCTATCAAATATTCGATAAATTCAAAATCGGGAACGATACGGAGAATGGCTGGTTTACAAGAGGTGGTTTACGTTTTACCAATGAAAGCCGAACCGGCGGTCAGGTAGATTTTGACCCTGATACCGATTTAGGTTCTAGCAGTGTGTACGGTCAACAAATGGATTATAACCAGTTTGATATTTGGAACCGTACGGCATATCGTTTTAATGAATTTCATGCAACGGCATTGATCGCTTCCGGGCAGTATCACGCGCAGGAAGCTTGGTTTGGGGAAACATTATACGATGGTACACAAAGCTTATTCAATATTACCGCTCAACATGAATTTATTTACGAGAACGGTAGTAATCTGAGGGCAGGTGCTTCTTTTAAGTATTTGGATATTGACGAGGATATTTCCTTTACGGCAAATCCCTTGAATAAGACTTATGCGGGTAGCTATGAAACCAAGGAGGTGATTCCCGGCATTTTTGCGGAGAATACGCTTTTCTTGGCACAAGACAAACTAACCTTAATGACGGGTATCCGCGCGGATCATTTGAATAATAACATCGGCTGGAAAGTTTCCCCGAGAATGATGATGAAATATACGCCTGCCCCTAATACCGACATCCGTGCCTCTGCCGGTTATGGTTGGCATACGCCAAAAGTCTTCTCTGAACAAGCCCGTGTTTTAGGAACGCAGAGGGATATTCATTTCCACGGTGTACTTCAACCGGACGAGGCTTGGAATTATGGCATTAATATTACCCAAAAAGTAGATGCGCCTAACTTGGCGGCTACCTTCTCCGCTGATTTTTATCAAACCCGATTCACGAATCATGTTTTAGCGCATTACCATGCCGTCCATGATGCTATCGTTTTTGAGAACAATCGTAAGCCTGCCGTGGGTAATGGTTTCCAAGCGGAAGCTACACTTGAATTGTGGCAATGGTTAACCTTGAAATCAGCTTACAATTTCTTGGACATCCAGCATACGGATTTGGAGGGTAATAAGGGGACGATGGATTTTATTACCAAGCACCGCCTTTTGAATTCGGTGAGTATTAATCCGAAGGAGCGTCCTTGGCATTTTGATGTTTCCTGTCAGTGGTACGGTATCAAAAAACTACCGGATACTGATTTTTACCCGGATAATTTCCGTCAAGCGGATTACTCTGATCCTTATACGATGTTGAATGCCCAGTTCACTTACAAATGGAAGGATTTCGAGTTTTATACGGGCGCGGAAAACATCCTAAATTTCACTTTGGATAATCCTATTATTTCATCTGATGATCCGTTTAATCCGTTCTTCGATACTTCTTTTGCTTGGGGTCCAACGAGGGGGATTGAGGGGTATATCGGGATGCGATATAATTTGAATGTTAAGAAGGGGGAGGAGTAGGACCAAAACTCCGAACCCAAATAGGAAAAATTGAACCATTAAGGGAGTGAAGAAAGTTAAGGAAATAGTCTCCCTTAACTTTCTTCACTCCCTTAATGGTTTAAAAAATAAAAAACTCACATTTAAGGATTCCTTTCTCTATGTTTTTGAGTATAAAACTAAATACCTCAAAAAAGAGAAGGAATGACAAAAAAAGCCGTCACTCATTTATCCTA
>JAHDDF010000164.1:4883-9314 GCA_020629475.1 Saprospiraceae bacterium | reverse complement strand
TTCATGGATAAAATGAAAAACGTATGGAGTCTGCTATGTCCTTGTCCCTCCTCGATTGGACGGTAATCATCGGATTTTTTATCCTCATCGTTTCCGTAGGAATCTCCTATACGGGCAAGGCAGGGAAAAATTTGGAAAGCTTTTTCCTTGGCGGGCGGAATCTCCCTTGGTACATCGCGGGTATTTCCATGGTGGCTACCACATTTGCCGCCGACACCCCTTTGGCGGTGACGGAGCTGGTGGGGCAAAGCGGTATATCCGGGAACTGGTTATGGTGGTCCTTCCTAGCGGGGGGAATGCTAACTACCTTTTTCTTTGCCAGATTATGGCGCAACTCCGGCGTCCTTACCGAAGTAGAACTCTCCGAAATGCGATATAGTGGCACACCTGCCGCCGCGCTCCGTGGTTTCAAATCCATTTACTTGGGTGTTTTCATGAACGTGGTCATTATCGCTTGGGTCAACGTTGCATTAATGACGCTCCTTGAGGTATTCTTTGGCTTGGATCAGGTCATGTGGCTTGGAATTAAAGCCTCCTTGTGGATAACGGCAGCGGCAATGCTTTGGACGGCTTTATACTCTTCCTTAAGTGGATTAATGGGTGTGGCTATTACGGACGTCATCCAATTCATTATGGCAATGACAGGGACAATCATCCTTGCTATTTTGGTCGTGAATGCTCCTGAAGTAGGCGGTATTGAAGGGATGAAAAGCCAACTTCCTGAAGGCAGTCTTAACTTCTTCCCCTCCTTGGATTCAGGAGACGGCAACCTAGGAAAAACCCTAGGGCTTTCCGTAGGCGCTTTCCTGTCTTATGCGGCAGTTCAGTGGTGGGCAAGTTGGTATCCCGGCGCGGAGCCCGGCGGTGGCGGTTATATCGCACAAAGGATGATGAGCGCGCGCTCCCCCAAGGATGCCGTTTATGCTACCTTATTTTTCCAAATCGCGCATTATTGTCTTCGTCCTTGGCCTTGGATTATTGTAGGGCTTTGTGCCTTGATTTTATATCCGGAGTTATCCGGCGCCGACTTGAAAAACGGTTACGTCCTTGCCATGAAGGATTACCTACCTTCAGGTTTAAAAGGCTTACTCCTTATTTCCTTCTTCGCGGCGTACATGAGTACCATTTCTACCCAATTGAATTGGGGTGCTAGCTATGTCGTAAACGATCTTTACAAGCGTTTCATGAATCAAAACGGAAGCCAAAAACATTACGTTGGAGCTTCTAGAATTACTACGGTTTTTCTAATGATTTTAGGTTTAATCGTATGCACCTTCGTGGATTCCATTTCAGGGGCATGGGGCTTTATCATGCAAGCGGGAGCCGGGCTAGGTTTGGTTTTAATTTTACGATGGTACTGGTGGAGAATCAATGCTTGGAGCGAAATATCGGCAATGATAGCGCCATTCATTCCTACATCGATTTTCTTTTTCATGAAAGCGAGCATGGGAGATGCTTACACCTTGGATTTCCCTACGGAGTTCTTGAGTACAGTAGCGTTCACTACCGTAGTTTGGCTAGTGGTAACCTTCATCACTCCCGCTACGGACCGGAACACTTTACAAGCCTTTTATAACAAGGTTAGACCTGACGGTTTATGGACAGGATTCTCATTTACCGGAAATCCCACGGCACCAAGTGTGCAAGAAATTTCCGTTTCCGGGGAAGGACCATTGGATGAGATGACCCAAACAAACGATTCCCCAATCGAAGGCGGGGAAACCACGGAGGCACCACCGAATAATTTATTATTCTTATTCCTTTGTTGGATTTCCGCAATCGTAATGACTTACGGGATCCTGTTTCTCATTGGTAAGGTCATCCTTGGGGAATGGACAACCGCCTCAATCCTCTCGGGAATCGTCTTGATTGCATTCCTAGCATTAAGATATTGTATCGGGAAGACAAGGGTATTCGCCTAAAAAATAAAAACCTTAGCAATAGCGAAGATTACAATCGCCACCAATAACCGGTGCGCAACTACACCTGCCTTCGGGTGCGTGGCGGCGAATTTTGAACACACCAAACCTCCTAGGATTTGTCCGATAGCGATAAGCCCTCCGGCTTTCCAATCCACCAAACCTTGATAAGAAAAAATCGCAAGGGCGACAACCGTATATAGGAATACGGCTAAGGTTTTAGTGGCATTCGCCCTAATGATATCATACCCGGCAACTAAAACGACTACGGCAAGGAAAATTACGCCCATTCCCATCTGAAGAAAACCACCGTAAAAACCTAAGACTAGATATAGAGGAATTAAAACATAGGAAGGAGGATTTTTTCCTTCTTGGGGATTGATCCACCTCTTGGGATTCACTAGGATTACCCCAAGCATAATTATCATCATTACACCGTAGATATTCCTAAACCATTCATTTCCGATGGTTATTGCCAAGTATAACCCGGGCATCGCGCCTAGAAAAATAAAGAGGAATATCTTCCAATCTTTCTTCCAAATGATTTTCCCCTCCCTGGCAAAAACGAAGGAGGAAACGGATGTTTGCCCGATTACGCCAAGACGATTGGAGCAATTGGCTACCGTAGGCGGAACCCCCATGAATTCCATCATGATGGTTAGCGTAATGGCAGAACCATTACCCGCAAGGGTATTAATAAACCCCGCAACAAATCCCCCGACAATCGCTAAAACGTAAACCCAAGGCTCCATGAAAAGGAATTACCCTTCGTGCTCCGGAATTTCTTGGCAAAGCTCCACCAAGACCCCTCCCGCACTTTTGGGATGGACAAAACAAACCCATTTGTTATCCGCACCGCGTTTGGGTTCCTCATTCAACAAACGAAACCCTTGCTCTTTCAAGCGCTCCATCTCCGCACGGATATCTTCCACGGCAAAAGCGATGTGGTGTATCCCCTCCCCTTTTTTCTCCAAGAACCTTGCGATGGCACTTTGGTCTGACGTAGCTTCCAAAAGTTCAATCTTATTGGGCCCCGACCTAAAAAAGGACGTTTTAACGAATTCGGACGCTACTTCCTCCTCCTTATAGGGTTCTACCCCCAAAAGCGCCGCGTACAAAGCATTGCTTTTCTTCAAATCCCTTACGGCAATACCGATGTGTTCAATCTTGTCCATTGCGCAAAGGTAAGCCAAAGGAGAATATAAGAGCTTGTTTAAAATTTAGTCATTGGTCTACGAAACTCACTTTTTCGCTTACTCTTCGTTGAAAAAATGGGTTTGATAGCCCTGCTATCACCCCATTTTCTCGCCTCAACTAAGCAAAAAATTGATGTTTCTCGACGGAAAGACCAAAATTTAAACATGCTCTAGGATCGGAAAGACTTGTACGGATAAAAAAACAGGAGATAAGAAATCATTAACGCTCGGAAAATCAACACAATAGGAACAAACATGAAACATTCGGCAAGACATTTGCGTTCTTATGCACGCAATATCATTTTATGAAACCGCTAGAATTCCCAATATAAAATCATACTTTTAGCAGGTTTTTACAACAAAATTTTACGACACCTTAAATCTTAATTAAGCATACTAAATGAAACAGCTCTCCGGACAAGACGCCATGTTCGTGTTTTTGGAGTCGAACAAGACCCCGATGCATATCGGGAGCCTCTTCGTATTTGATTCACCGGGAAAACCGTTAGACTTCGAAAGCTTTAAGACTTTCTTCGAGGAAAGATTGCACCTATCCGATATTTTCCGACAAAGGATGATTGAGGTCCCCTTTGACATGGGTACTCCTTTCTGGGCGGACGACCCGGATTTCGACTTGGACCACCACCTTTTCCACGTTGCGCTTCCTGCACCGGGAGGAAGGGCGGAACTCGCCGAGTTAGGGGCAAAACTCTACAATCCACCCTTGGACAGATCACGCCCCCTTTGGCAAGCGTACTTGATCTCGGGATTGGATTTACCGGAATTATCCAATGACGCTTTCGCCCTTTTGGTAAAAATCCACCATGCCGCCATTGACGGCAAATCCGGTGTGGAAATTATGGCTTCCCTCCTCAGCATGACGGAGGAACCATTCAAACCCGCACCACCGGAAAAACCATGGAATCCGAAGCCACTCCCTAAGATGACGGAGTTACTCAGTCAGGCTTACGGAAACCGGATAAAAAAACCGAAGAAATTCTTCCAAGTCATCCAAGAAACCCGGGAAAAGCAAAAGGATTTGAGCAAGGAAATCGGTAAAGGTTTAATGAAGCCTCCGCCCATGCCAATGGCGGCACCGAAAACCTTCATGAACGTACCGAATTCAGGTAAAAAGAAATTCGGTGCTATAGATATTCCTTTAAAAGATATAAAAACCATTAAGCGTGCCGTGGAAGGCGCCACGGTTAATGATGCCCTTCTAGCCATTTGTGCCGGCGGATTGAGAAAGTACATGATCAAGCACGGGAGACTTCCCTTGAAAAACATCATCGGACTGGCTCCAATCTCCGTCAGGA
>JAHDDF010000164.1:0-4783 GCA_020629475.1 Saprospiraceae bacterium | reverse complement strand
CACGGGAGACTTCCCTTGAAAAACATCATCGGACTGGCTCCAATCTCCGTCAGGAAAGAAGACGAAAAGGGCAATATGGGTAACCGCATCTCCGCCATGCTTTTTGATATGGCAACGAATGAGGTTGACCCCTTGAAGCGCCTGAAGAAAATCAGGGAAGCTACGCGCTCCTCCAAATCCTACGGCAAAGCCATGCCCGCGGATCAAATCATGGAGTTCGTTCCTACGGAAGTAGCCGCCCTAGCAGGAAGAATGTATATGCGAATGGGATTATCCAAATTGCATTCCCCATTCTTTAATCTCATTATTACGAATGTCCCCGGACCACCGATTTCATTGTTCATGAACCGGTACAAATTGCAACGCATCTACGGGCTAGGTGCCGCTATTGACGGACTGGGATTAATGCTTATCATATTCAGCTACGCGGGTACGGTTTCACTTAGTGTTACCGCAGATCGCAATGCTGTTGACGATATGCCGGTATTTACCGATTGCCTACGCCAAGCCTTTGAGGAAATCCTTGAGGCGGTGGAGGAACTGACGGAAGCCGGCTAACCACAACCTACTGACCTGACCCTACATTGTAAACGAAATTACTTCGACATGACTGCAAATCCGAGCATCGCGCAACCATTTATCCCGCACAAGGGAGGTGCGCCTAGTAAACTCCTCCTCCTCACGGAAGGTGGACGTGCCGCTTTCGGGCTCGGCGTTTATGCCGCCACGAGAAAAATCCTAAAATATGCCCCTAAAGGCGACGGACACCCCGTATTGGTGGTCCCCGGCTTTATGACGGGAGATATTACCACCGTTATCCTTCGCTCCTTTTTAAAGGATATGGGCTACGCGCCCAAAACTTGGGATATGGGTATCAATTTCGGGCGACCTGAATACGCGGAACGCCTGTTGCAACGCTTAGAAGAAATCCAAGCAATGTACGGCGGGAAAGTAAGTATCGTAGGCTGGAGTCTAGGCGGTGTTTTTGCTAGGGAAGTCGCGAAGGAAAAGCCGGAACTTGTCAGGCAGGTTATCACGCTTGGTTCTCCTTTCTCAGGCATCCAAGAGGAAAACAACGCAAGGTGGTTGTATGATCTCCTTCACGGTCCCAAGGGGATGGATATGGATTCTGATTTACTCAGGGAACTTCACCAAACACCACCCGTTCCAACTACGGCAATTTATTCCAAGGAGGACGGCATTGTTTGTTGGCAACATTGCATGGAACTTGACGAAGATGAGCAAACCCAAAACGTAAGGGTTAACGGGAGCCATTTCGGGCTAGGTCATAACCCTGCCGTATTGTACTGCATGGCGGATCGTCTTGCCCAAGGAAGCGAGGATTGGAAAACCTTTGACCCAAAGGGTTTGGTAAGTATCCTTTACCCGGATTTTTGTTAGAAATAATTTCAATCTTATTGATAAAAAAGAGGGACTGCGGCATCTGCCGCAGTCCCTCCTTCTTTTCGGAAAGTCCTAACTTCTATCCCACTACGTTTCCGTAAGCGATAAAGAAAGGATTCAACAAATTCTCCTTGTTGTAGGAAAGTGCTTCACCATTATCATGGCGAATAACTTTTCCTCCCGCTTCCGCCAAAACGGCGTGAGCGGCACCGGTATCCCATTCCATGGTTGGCGCAATCCTTGGGTAAACGTGTGCACCACCTTTGGCAAGAATCAAGAACTTCAAGGAACTTCCTTTTGGTACGATAACCGGACCGTTCAAGGAATCCACGAATGCTTGCGTTTCCTCATTCAAGTGGGAGCGGGAAGCTACCACACCGATTCCTTCGTCTTTCATGGTAAAGGCTGGAGCCTCCAACTTTGTGGTTTCACCATTCTTAACCATGTAAGCGCCTTGGTTTTCCGCCGCGTAGAACATCTCCTCCAAAACAGGAGCGTATACCACACCGATAACCGGTTTACCGTTTTTGATCAATGCGATGTTTACGGTAAACTCACCGTTACGCTTGATGAACTCCTTGGTTCCGTCTAAGGGATCAACCAACCAATTATATTCAAATCCCTTTCTTTCATCGTAAGGGATTTCCTTGTTTTCCTCGGAAATAATGGGGAATTGTACGGAAAGATTTTCCAATCCTTTACAGATAATATCGTTTCCGGTTTTATCCGCGATGGTCAAAGGAGACTCATCCCCTTTGCTTTCCACTTGGAAATCATCGGTTCCGTAAATCTTCATGATGGCGTCGCCGGCATCCTTCGCGATTGCGGTTACCTCTATCGCCAATGCTTTTAAATCCATTTTGATCTTTATTTTGTGCCGCAAAAGTAAGAATTGATGGCTAAAATTTTGGTAACGGGTGGTTGTGGTTATATCGGAAGCCATACTGTCGTGGATTTATCCGATAACGGCTTTACGCCGATTTCGGTGGATGATTTCTCCAACGCGCATAAATCATTGACCCACGGGATCTCCGAATTATTGGGAAAACCATTGGTCAACCATGAGGTCAACCTTTGTGATTTAGCAGCTACGGAAGAGGTGTTCAGGCAGCACCCCGACATAGATGCTGTCATTCATTTTGCGGCACATATTTATGTCCCGGAGTCCATTTCACATCCCCTGAAGTATTACCGCAACAATCTAAACTCCTTGATTAACGTTTTGGATTGCTGTGGCAAATACGGGGTAAAAAATCTTATTTTTTCTTCTTCTTGCTCCGTTTACGGTAATGCGGAGGAACTTCCGGTCACCGCCGCCACGCCTCACGGCGAAGCGGAATGCTCCTACGCCCGGACCAAGCAAATGGGTGAGCATATTATCCGTGATTATTGCACTTCCAACCCTGAGTTTAATGCCGTCTTACTTCGATACTTTAACCCGGCGGGTTCCCATGAAACCTCTAAAATAGGTGAGGCACCCATCCTTGAAAATACGCACTTGGTACCCATCATCACCGAAGTTGCCAACGGGCACAGGGAAAGTATGACCGTCTTCGGAACGGACTACCCTACCCGCGATGGCTCTTGTATCCGGGATTTTATCCACGTAATGGATTTGGCGCATGCCCATACCAAAGCGGTGGAGTTCCTGTTGCAAAAGAAAAACGACAAAGCCTGTGAGGTTTTCAATTTAGGAAGCGGAGACGGCGTTTCCGTGCTGGAAGCCATCCATGCTTTTGAAAAGGTAACCGGCATTAAGCTGAATTATTCCCTCGGTGATAGAAGAGAAGGTGATATCGCGGCAATTTACGCGGATACTACTGATTCCAATGAACGCTTGGAATGGGTTCCGAAACGCAACATCGAGGATATCGTAAAATCCGCTTGGGATTGGGAATTGGCAAAGCAGGACGTACTCGGGATTTAATTCCCTGAATAACCCAATGCCGTTGCTTGTTGTAAATGGTAATCCGCTTGTGGATTACCTTGCGCCTTATAGGTTAGCCCAAGGTAATGGTGCGCTTCACCGCTTTGAGGGTTCAACTGCACAGCCGCTTCCCCGAATTCTTGCGCCTTAGCGTAATTCCCTGCTTTATAATACACCACTTCAATATCCTTGATAATGGTAGGCTCCCCGGAGTTCTTTTCCAGGGCATATCCTAGGTATTGGATTGCTTTATCATAATTGCCTTGTTTTTGGCAAAAAATATCAAAGCCGGCTTGGTGATAAAAATTCATAATGGGTGCGCCATCTACCCTAGAATTTAAATATTCAATATAGGTATCAACAAAGGGCACATGACGTACTTCCAGGACTTCCAAAAACGTATTCAATAGTTTCTGAATGTCTTTATCCATTTGATAATTCGTTCCTGCAATTCCTGCTTTTATTTTTAATGCTTCCGGGTAAGTCGGATGAATTTCCAAGGAGCGGTTAATGTAATATGAAGCGGAATCCAAATATGATTTTTTTAATTGTTGATCGGATGCATTATTTGCCAATTGGTACAAATCATATCCTCTAAAATTATTTGCCCTAGCGCTATTTACCGATACGTCAGCTGCCGCAACATTCAGGGTTTGATTTGACTCCCATGCAGGCAACCGTAAATAGGTTTTCAACATGAATAATATTGCAATAAGAGAGAACACGCCCCAAGCCACATACTTCCCTTTTTCTCCTTGGATTTTTTCTTGCAAAACATCCACAAAAAACCAAGCGGCTACCCAACAGAAACCAAAAGAGGGAATAAAAAGAAAACGCTCGTTCATCAAAGTTCCGATGGGGAACACCAAGTTTGATGTTATCGACATCGTAGCGATATAAAGGATGATACAAAAGGACAGTAGAGTCTTTTCCTTCCATTGCCTTACGGCGATATACGCTAAACCTAAATGCAAGGCAACCCCTAGTAAAGACATAGGCTTCATCAAGTCCGTTAAGGGTACTTGATAAGGATAGTAGTCGTGCGTTAAGGGATGCGGGAACACTAACAATTTCAGGTAGATGACAAGCGTATGGAAAACAGTCCCGTATCTTTCCGAAGGTGTAGCATCCCTAAATGGATTGTTCATTAAGCCCGTTATCTCCTCCGAACTATTCATTAAATAACCAATGACTTGATACCTAATAAAGAGATACAAAACGGTTGCCGCAATTAACGGGATTAAAACGGTTACTATTTTCTTTTTATCATCCTTCACGAAGAACCATAAACCCACAGGAATAACCACTATAAAAGTAAGCGCGTTTTCCTTTGCCAATAAGGCTAGAAAAAACATGATCCCTGAGGCGGAAAGATCCAGGACATTATCTTTCTTTACATATCGTATTGAAAAGAAAAAAGTCAATAAGGATAAAATCATTACTATAATTTCA
>JAHDDF010000163.1 GCA_020629475.1 Saprospiraceae bacterium | reverse complement strand
AAATTATATATCCGTGTAGGGTGTCGGTTATATTTCAACAAAACAAAATCCTTTCCATTTATGCTTGTTGTCTCTTGCACCAACAAATCATTCTCTATCACTTTATTATTAACATAAATTCTCGAAACATAATCCCTCTCCGAAATATTTAAATCCCAATACTTCATCTTTGAAAGATACAGGGTAAACCCTCGAAAGTCATCCGACCATTTTAAATCACTCACTAAAGGATAAAAATAAATTTCTACTTTCTCCCAAGGGATATCATAACTTAGCATGGTATTTCCTTTTAAGTCCGTACCCGTTATTTCTTTTCCTGAACCATCCTCAAGAATACATCTCACTAATGATGTTTTCTCCTTATATATATTAATATTTCCATAATATTTATTCTCGGAGCCTTCCCCGATTTCTTTTTTAAAATCCTCAAGAGGATATACATCCCCTTCCTCATCTTTAAAATAAATTTTGCTTCCGGTCTCCATAAAGCGATTCTGCCAATTCAAAATTTCAAATGAAACCCCGTACTTTGACCAATCCTTACTTATGATAGGATTCCCGTACCCAATAAAACTAAAGTTAAATTTACCGAAGGAAATCTCATATAAATATAAAGCCCGAACCGCTGTTCGTTTTTCGATTTTTTGCCTGTGTTCCATTTCCCCGTAAAGAGTCACCATATAATCCTTTTGCCCCGGCTCCAACTTTGAGGTATCCAAATCGTAATATCCTTGCCCGGTAGCGGCTTGTTCTTTTTTCATGCCCCGCGCAAAAACACGGTAGGAGGCATCCGGGAAATAATCCCAACGCAATTGTACGGTATCCCCTCTTATCGCCTTATCCGGATAAATGTAGAAATCATCCAAAGACAAATCGGGGATTACTTTTTCCACGGGTAGGCTTATCTTATTGCTACTTGATTTACCCTTCTCATGCTCCGTAAAAATTATGTCCGCCGCGCCTTCCTTATCATTAATAAGAATACCCGTAAAATCAATTTCCATTTCCATCTTGTCCGGGATAATCCAAGCATTCCCTACCTCCGCCTCTATCCATACCTTAAAAAGATGCTTATCCCTTCGGTCATGATCCAAGGAAAAATCCACGCCGTGGCATTTTAGGCTAATGGACCCCGTCCACCTCGCCAAAAAATCACCCGGGCGGTCACCGATGGAAAAAGACAGGCATAAGCGTTCCAATTCCACGGGACTTCCCGAGTTATTGGAAACATGCAAGGACATATAATCCGTATGCCCGGCGTATGCCTTGGGATGATTCCCGAAGGAGTAGGAATAAGTCAATTCGGAAGCCTGGGAGGAGAGGCTAAATACCTTCGGTTTATTATTTTCTACGGCAGTGACAGTGGTCATCGGTTCCGGTTTTTATCCGCTATCGAACAGCGGGGTGCTAAGAGGGCGTTTCGTTTTCGGGATTAGGTGTTGCTTCATGTTCAATGAGGCGCAAGAAGCCTTCCCGGATTTCATCATTCCGGGAGGAAAGGTGCGGGAGATTATCCGTATCGATAATGGATGCCTCCTCCCATTTTTCGTCCTCATCGGTCTGCAACCATACCCAATCCCCCATGATAGCGGGCGGTTGCGGAAGGGTTATGGTCCTTTTCTCTTCCGTTGTGATGGTTTTCTTGGTCAGGAGAGCATCCATGCGGAAATAATGCCCCATCTTAGGTAATACTTGTCCTAGGATTTCATCCGGGAATTCCATTCGGAATACGGGCAAAATCGCCGTCTCCAAATGAATGGGTGCCTGAGGATCCCATAAGAAAAGAAAGGTACTCACGGAGGCGCCGTACTTCCCTACCGAAAGCGTAGGGTAAGAACCCGGATGCTCCCGTTCTTTGAGGAACTTGGGATGAGGCACCCGGTATGCGTGCATGGCGGAGAAATCAAAATCCCCGCCTTTCTTGGAGGTAAAATAGCCGATAAGACCATCCCTATAATGATCCGGGTCGCCGATTTTTACCGGGAAGGCATAATCGGCTACGTCTGTATCCATTCTCAAGCCTTCCGGGGAAGAGGTTTTAAGGGGTTCCCCTTGCAATTCCACCTCGAAAGACATTTCCATCAATGCCAATGGCCTGCCATAAATATGAACCACTTCAGAATGGAATGCCTCCGAGCCGGGTTCTATCCTTGCCACTTGATCATCTATGTATTCCAAGATGGTATCAAAATCCTTAGCGGATAGTTTTTTGATGGCTTGGATAAATCCGTGGAGGGTTTCGAAATCCGCCTTGAGGTCTTTTAATTCCAAGTATTTATCCCTAGGGCGACCGCTCCACTCCCCGCCGGTTTTACCTCGGATTAACTCCCCTACGAACTTTCCGTTGGGCTGGTAAAACACCAGGGAGGATTCCATGTAATTGTGGAGTACCCAGCCCGCCACGCCGTCCGTATCCGTCCCCTTGTGCTTGTGATATGCAGGATAGGGAACCAACTGTGCCGCTTGGTTAATTTTTGGTACCAATTGAAACAGGTGCCCGCGGCGTTCATCCTCCATGGGGTGAAAAACCTTCATCCCTTGGGGCACAACCACGCGCCGCCGGTTTTCATTCCCGGATTCCACGATTTGGACTTCCTGCCCGAATTTGTCTTGCAAGGAAAGGCGGTTCACGAAAAATTGCCCGGCACGGAGGAATTGGAAAAACTCCACCAAATCCCCTTGTGCCCTGAGGGAGGGGAATAACTCGGGTTCAAGCAAAGCCTGCTTGACCGCGTTCCAACTATTCTCCGATTTTAAATCATCCTCCCCGATAAAAACATCATCGAAAGTAAGATTGAGTAAGCCCGCGATATCGAATTCCAATTCCTTGGAATTCGTCGATACAGGATACCGGTTGGACTCGACCACCAAGGAAGAGATAAACCGATTCAATCCAGGCAAACTTTGGGAAAGGATATCCCAACGTAGGATATGCTCTAATTCCGCCTTTATTTTATCACTTACCCTTGGATCATGCTCATGCTTTTTCAGGAAGGATTCATATTTACCTTTTACGATGGTTCCGCAAGCCGCCCCCAGATGTATCCTGCCTCTTACCAGAAAAAAATCGTTATCCGTCAAGGGTACCGAATCCTCCAATCGGTAACCGTTTTCCGTAAACTCCCATTGGTTCTTGAAATTATCCGCCGGGTAATAGCCCAATTCCCAATCCAGGAACATGGGCGTCCAAGGCTGTCCGTTCCAATGTTTAGACTCATGGATGTGGTGGTTGATATTCCTTTCATTTTCCGGTGGTATAGGAAACTCAGGTTCATGTTGCAGCAAATGGACTACCGCCTTCGGAAGCTTCGAGCTACCGTGGAAGTACGTCACCGGTTCATTGGAATCCACGGTATCCGGAAGGAGGTAGCACTCGGTCTTTCCGGTATAATCCGTCAATTTATTGCCTCTGGCATTCATCAACATGATAATCGGTGCCTTGGGCGAATAAAATGAGGAGCCCGGTTTTTTGACCCAAGCCAAATCCGGATTAGTAAGATTGAGGAAGGCATGGCAACCCTCCAAAACGATGATTGCCCTTTTTATGTCACCCTTCATCCTTTGGAAACCGGTATCCGGATGAACGAGCTTATCCTTGATATACGACTTGATGCGACTAGCCGCTGTTCTTTCCTTCCGCTCCCCTTCCCGCTTAAAATGTTTCATATGGATTTCGGCATTTATCCAACGCCGGTAGATATCTTCCTGTAAGGACTTCAGTTCCCACAAAGCCCTATCCAACTCCCTTTGCGCCTTATTGATGGTAGCCAAATGGACTTTTAAATCCTCGTCCCATTTAATGGCTTTTCCCGCCCCGTGGTTATTGTCCTCCTCCTTGGGTTCCAATGTCCAAAGGTAGCCGCCCCTGGTCGGAGCAAAATCCTTCGCCTCCAATTCGGCATGGAGTGCCTTTACGCCACCAAGGTGATCCACATCGGGAATATCCATTAAATCCTCCATAAAGGCGCGGAGTAGTAATTCCTCCTCATCGGAAATGATGCCCTCGTCCTTTGCCAATCCCGCGTAGGCTTCCGATACGGAATGTCCGAAACCAATCTTCATGAATTCGGGATCAGGGACGGAGCTAGGGATTTCCCCTTCCTTTGTACCCTTGAAATCCACGTCATTTATTATTCCGTAGTAAAATACCTTTTCGATTTTCGGGTTTTCGGCATCGGTTTTAATGGATTGTTCCGACCAGCCCATCTCCTCCATGATTTCAAAAATCCGCTGGGGATCCTTGGTATTGCCAAAGATTAAATCCTCATTATTCTTGGAGGATGACCAGCCAATGAGCTTGTAGGATAGTTTTTGTTCATCAAGCGTGGGGATTTCGGAATCATGAATGGAAAAAACGTTTTCATTGAAGGGTTGGTAGGTGGAAAAATAAGGGTTGGCGGCACCCATTGCCGTGAGGAACATTTCGCCGTTTCCTTCTATGTCCTCCACCTTTAAAGGGTGGCTTGAATCCACTTTTTGCTTGGAGCCGATATAACAGGGATCCGCGCCGTCCTCTTTCAGAAAAATGGATTTGGTGGAAGAAGTCCATTTATCCGATATTTTATCACTTTTAATAAAAAAGTATTCCGTGGTCGGGGATGAATTCGCGGGTTTAAGCGTCCTTACGACCAGCCAGCGGTTAGGCACCTTTTTCAAGGAGACATTCCCCTCATTATCCGTTTGTGCCTTGTAGAATGCACGGGGTAATTCCCAATGCAAGAATACGCCCTTCCGTCCCTCTTTATCATGGGCGTCTAAGTCCTTGCCCTCAAAGGGTTCCGGCAAGTGGGACTTAAAATTGATTTGCCTCCTATAACTTACTTGTCCCCTACGGAAAATCCGTTTCTTATCGGCGGCAATTAAGGCTTCCATACGTACGGGAACCACTAGGTATTTGCTCATGTTCTTGTTCACTTTCCTTAGTTGAGGAATAAAGGGTGTCTTACTTCAAATGCAGCCGAAGGCGCGGCACGGTTAGGGTAATAGAGGCTTGTCCCGACGAATCAAAACCATTTTCCGAGGTATTTGCACTGCCTCTTTTTATGGTAAAGTCCGATGTCTTGGACTTTCTGGTTTCCTCATCCAATTCCTTTTGGAATCCGAAACGCAAACCGTGGGGAGCCTCCCGGATTTCGAATTCATCCGGGATATCACCAAAAATGCCCAGTAAGATCCCACTGGAAATCCGTTTGCACTTCAAGAGCGGCAATTCCTTGCCTTGTTTTTTGCCTATGATGCCAATACCTGGATAATCGGACACGAAGGAGGAACGGATCAAGAAACCCGCCTTTGACACCCCTTCCGGGTGAGGGGTGACCGGGGATGAAGAATTGATTCCATAGATCCTATCCCTTGCGGAGGCTGCCGTCTTTTGTCCATGGTGGATAAAATAATCCACGAATGAATCATGGAAGGCGTGATCCATTTTGGAATGAATCCCGATGCTAAGAGCTCCTTCCAAAAAAGCACGTTTCCAATTAGGATCAACGTGGAAGAAGCGCAGGGAGTCCGGGGGAAGCATTTCCTTATCGGGCACCAAATGGTTAAATGGCACCCAGTCAAAAAGCTCCAATGCCGCTACGCCCTTGGCTATGTTTTCCTTTAAATGCATCAGGCTATCCTCCAATTTTCGGGAGCCCTCCTGTAATTGCCCGAAGAGAAGATTTTCCCCTTCCTTGGGTTTATGTTCCTTCACGATAGAGCCCAGCGACACTTGCCGGAAGGACGGATCAACGGTATCCCTTTCCTCTTTCACCGGATTCTTTGCCTGAAGCACATTTACCGTTGCCTTTGCCGGTTTTATACGGAGTAAGCGATGGAGCGCTTGGCTTGGGTAACCGGATTTCTCCAAGGATATCATACTATCCCAGCGATCCATTTCTTTGGCATCATCGGTTTCCGGGGTATGATGAAAAGAGGAACCCAGAGCGACCTGTTTCCGTTTAGAAGCACGACGAAATAAAACCCGGGCCGAAAGCAATGCCTCCCTGAAAGTAGGGTTGGAAAGCCCGGATAAACGACCGAGATCGAAGGCGGCGGCATAGGAATAATCCAAACCGGCATCCCCGAGTTTCCGGACATAGGAAATGGTATTGCCCAAACCTTGGAATAAGGATTCATCCATCCCTACCTTTTTGGGGACGAAGGGGCTCCTATACCAGACCTTTTGCCCCTTATGCTCCTTGCCTATGCTTTCCATTTTTTTAGGGACATATCCCTTGGAGCCAAGCTTATCATCCCTGGTTCCCGAAAGGGGTGAGCGCATGAATAAATCATCCATTACGGTTTCACCGGCTTCCGACTTATGCGTCACCAATCGGCGGCTGGCATTTTCAAAATCATCCTCTCCTTCGGGATCGCAATGAAATTGCCAGGAATACAAGGAAACGAATTCAAATGCATCATACTTATCCGGATGAGCCTTGCATTCCGTATAAGCGGTACCCATTTGTTCCAAAGAAACCAAATGCACCACATAATCCTTATCCGGATCCGGGAATTGATTGGAAAGAATAAGGGAATATAATTTTTCCCCGTTTTCCAAGTCCCCGTCCTCCTCCATTCCAGGATGCTCGGGGCAATCCCCGATGCTTACCTGCCTGACATGACAGAGTAGATCATTGATTAAAAAATGAGGCATATGCCTCAACAAGGCAGCTTTGGTAAGGGAGATATAGGACACCGGTTTATTTTGGATATCATCATGGATCTCCTTGGATACGTAATCCGGCTTATAGGTTTTCTCATCAATATCCGCTAGGAATTCCTTTACGGTGGATTTAAGGGTCGGGAAATCCTGTTTTCCCTCCTCCTTGCCTTCGCTCCGTTTCCGGGTAGGCTCCAAATCCTCCTCTTCCAAAAGCATTAAAGCCAACCAAGGAACCCTTCGTTCAATGATATTAGTCCCGTCCTTGGAATCCTTAAAAACCGCCTCCCGAATCCAAGGAAGCATCTTGCGGTTTAGGACGATATAAGGCATCGTATTTTGGAAAGGCCCTTGGGCGTGGTTTCCCGGATAATTGGAAAAAACGGCGGTGGGGGAAATCGCGAATTGCTCACCCGCTACGCGGTACAACGCCAAATCCCGGGTGGCTTTCCCCTTCGAATCGACACTAAAATAATTGCGCCAATTGTCATCGCTACCTGAGCCGGCAATGGATACCTGCTTCTCCAATTTAACAGTATATAAGCCTGCTTTTAAATCCGGCTTAGCGGAATCGTAAACTTTTACCTCATTGTTTTCCGTACTCATAGCATTGCGCATTTTCTTTTCCCTGAACGCCGGGCGAGGGCGGATTCCAAAGACTTTCCTTTCCCTTCTTTCAAAGCTTGGGGAACGGATTCATCCAGGGCACCCGCCGAAACCATCCTAAAGGGCATAGCCGCACCCGTGGCTAAGGAAACATCCTCGTATTCTTGAGTAGAATAGGTTTTCTCATTCGTCGGATCTTGATGAACCGTCCAAAACCTTATCCCGGCAATATGCTTTCCGTCCTCCCTCCCGGCTCCTTTTACCTTCCATAATGCCTCGGGGAATTTCCCGTACACGGGTTCATAGTTCAATTCCGTAAGATTCCCCTCTTCCGGATTTCCCCACTTTTGGACAATCAGTTTCGTATCCATGGAGTAGCTTCTGCCTTGCAGGGGCGTAATGTCGAAGGTGCTACCAAGGTCTTCTTCCGCTCCTTGCTTCCTGGTGAGATTGGAGGCAACGGAACTAGCGGGAACCCCGAACTTGATCTCCGCCTTGAAATTATCCGGGTTAATCAAGGTTTCCTTGGTTTCCGCCTTGAGGAAGGTTTCGGAAATTTCACGCATCGAGGTCGGGAAGGAGGCTTGGGGCATTGACGGTTTTTCTTCCGCTCCCCCTTTGGGTACCACACCGTTTAGGTGCACCAATTGTAGCCATTGGTTGGAATCGGGAAGTAGGGACGTAAAAGAGTATTTGGATTCCTTTCCTTGGAAATATTTGATTTGATTTTGTTGCCGGGTTTCCTCCAGGCTTTTTCCGAAGTCGACCGTAAAGTCGAATTTATAAATATGGAAGGATACCTTACCGGCAACGGGCGTTCCCCATAGCTCGATATCCGCCCCGATATTAATTTCAAGGGTGTATGCCAATTTCCCGTAGCCTACCCGGTAGGAAGCCCCCAATTCCGCCGTAGCGTGGGCATTGAACCAAAGGGGATGGAAATTCATAAGGACATCAATGGACATGGAGAACCAAGCCTTGAGCCGTCCCGCCTCGAAATCCGCATTCATGGAGTAGCCCACCATGAGTTGCTTGGGCGTCATCGCGAAATAAGCCCCACCCGATATATGGAGGTTTTCCGAGTATTGCCAAGAATACCCCAAGCGATTGTTGATGACCGGGTAATGCTTGGGTTTAGTGAATGCCGCCCCGTAACCGCCCACGGTAAAGACGAAATCGCCGCTATTGGGATTGTCCCCGAACCAAGTGCAGAAGGCGATGTCCCCGACAAGGTTGCAATCCTTATCGAGGATGTAAGAGCCGGGAACGATTTTCGCCCTAACAGAGGCAATGCCTACCGAGGGTTTTACCACCGCCTTGATACCGATCCTGAGGGTGGCGAAGGGGCGGATGCCCTTATTGGGGAATTCCGCCACCGCCATTCCGACCAAGGCGAAATCCGGGTCATCCCCGAAACTCGCCAAGGCGAGGATATTGACGTCTATGAATTTTACGATCTCGATTTTCACGCCTAGGGCGAGCCACTTGGCGCCCGCCTTGGTGGACAGGAAGGGTTTATCGCCGTCCACCAATTTTCCGAGCACCGCGCCGGGACCGCTTTTTTCCGTCTTGTTTTGAGGGAGCAATAAGGATACGAAGGGGAATTCCTCGATTTCATCAATGGTCGGGATGCGCAACTTACTGTTGTACCCGAACCCTGCCGAAAGCCCCGTTACGAAAACGGGGGGAACACCACCGATCATACCGTCGTATGCCCCGAAGAGGAACATGGAGGTCAAATCCGGTGTATGCCGGTATTGCCCCAGGATGGCGACGGTAAAACCCGGTGTTTTTATCATCCCGAAACCCAATAGGTTTAGTTCATCCTCGGAGGTGGATCGATTCAGGAGTGCCCCCGCGATTTCCAGCGTGGGCGAGGTATATGCCAGTCCCAATCCGTCGATATGGAATTTGGGTTCGAATTTATCCAAGGGGGAGGAAGCGGTCAATCCCATCACCTCCAGCCCCACCGGCCCCAAGGACAGGCAGGCATCCAATGCGAGGTACAGCCTTTTCTCCTTGTAGGCCACCCCTACCCTATCGAAGGTGACCGGACCAAAGCTTTTTT